>CAINDV010000806.1 GCA_903847485.1 uncultured Verrucomicrobiota bacterium | reverse complement strand
GCCGGGACGGCCACACTCCGCCCCGATAAGATCGCTTGAACCCCCTGTAGGAGCCGACGTGAGGAGGCTTGGTTTTCAGCGCTCCCAAGCCTCCTTACGTCGGCTCCTACAGGGTTTGGAGCGAGCCTCTATGGTTAGTAATTTATGGCCGAGTCCGTCAAGGGTCATTCCTCTCTGCTGACACAAACCGCTGAACAGAAAACCGCCAGAAACAAGTGCCAAGAGTAGGGACTGCCCGTTTCCCCCTCGCCCTCCGGCCTGCGGGCCTGGGTTATGGCGTCATCCCAGACGCTGGTGCCGCGTTCGGGCGGGGAAGATTGCTAGCGAACTGGGCCGCCGGCAGCCTCGGCGGCGAGCTTTAGTTGCGAGGCTTTGGCCCGGGCTTGCTGGAATCCGTCCCGCAGCATTCCCACAAACCGATCCAAATCGGCAGAGGGTTTCAGCGCAACCACCAAGAATACTCACGAAAGAGCGTTCCCGCTCACCAGCGACCGCTGGTGTTTGAGCCGTTCGAGCGCGGAACTCAACGGTCTTCCCAGCGCTTTGGCCACAATGAGCACTGCTGGAAATAAAGCTGAAAACAGAGCGTGAAAGTCGCCGCTATAACCGAGAGCGTCGTCGCAGGCGTCAGCCGGCTTAACCGACTGTCCCAAGGACGTTCACCGAACAATCACGCAGAAACGAAGACCGTTATGAAGACCAAGGACCAAACCGTCGGCAGCCGGACATTCAACTGCCGCTCATCCGTTACCACCTTGGGCGCTGTCGTCGCGCCCAACTGCAACTGCTTGCCTGGAGGCCGCGGCGGCGCCCACTGCCTCAATCGCCAACCACGCCACCGCTGCATGCTGGCCTGCCTACTTCGCCAGCGAGTGGGTCACTGATCTCGCCCAGGCCGATCCGCATGGCCAAGCCTTGCGCCGGCCTCGCCACCGGCACGAAGTCCACCGCGAACTCAAGCTGACCCCGCACAAGGCCTGGGATCTCGCGCGCCAGGAATAACGCTCCGTGCGGCACCCCCCAACCCAACTGCCCATGGTGGCCTTTGGTCGGGAGCCGGCGCACCCAGATCAAGGTCGGACCCGGCGGTCGCGTCCCCATCGGCGCTCAACTCCTCCGTGTGAAAGCCGCTCCCGGATCCAAGGTCATACTTTGCCACCACCCCTCCGGCCAACACTCCATGCTGGCCGCTCCTCCCAACCCCAACCCCAAAGCCAGACCTATCATCATCTTCTCCAACCTCTCCCAACGACCCGAGCCGGTTTTGCTGGCTACAGTCTCCCACCTGTCCGGTTTTGAAAACTACACGACAGCCAAAATGAATAACAATGATTTTTTCGTTGACATGGTGGGGGGAATAGACTATTCTCGCCACAGTGATGGCTCCTTGGTGGGGCTACTTGAATAGTCACTAATAACAGCGGGATGGATAGATTCAGGTGTTCAACCGGGTGGTTGGACGCTGGTGATGTGGGTTGTTCCTGCGGCACCATGCCTGAGCGTCCCCAGCGGCTGTGGGGTCGAGCTGGAGGGTGAGTTAAGTTGGCCATACCGCGCGCCCCCTTTTGTTTGCAGCCAAGAGAACTATGAAAACCATGAAAAGTTGGGATCTTACTCGCGCCATTGGCATCCTCACGGCGTTCCTCGCGGCGAACGCGGTGGCCGACAAATACAAGGCGAACAACACCCTCTTCCTCAACCAGCCTGCAAGCTGGACCTCCAACGCTGTGCCCGGCAGCTCCGAATTCGGTGTGTGGGACGCCACGGTTGCCGCGCTGAACATCACTAACGCCCTGGGGGCCGACCTGATCATCGGCGGCATCAAGATCCTCAACCCCGGCGGCCCAGTCTTCCTCACCGGCAGCAACACCCTCACGTTGAACGGCGTTTCCGGCATCGGCATTGACCTGAGCAGCGCTTCGCAGGATCTCACGGTCAATTGCCCGCTGACGGTCGCTTCCAACCAGGACTGGACAATTGGCGGCGGCCGGACACTGAAGGTGGACAAGGTCATCGTTTACAGCCCGATGCGGATTGGCGGGGCGGGACAAACGCGCGTCAACGAGATGCAGACCATGGGCGTTTACCCGGCGGAGTTCACCGGCCCTTCGCGCAATGAAGTTGGGCCAGTCAGCGGTCCAGGCTCCGTGGTGCAGAGCGTCAGCGGGACGCTGGCGCTCACCGGGAACAGCAGCTACACCGGTCCCACCTTGATCAACAGTGGCACCTTGGAGTTGCAGGCCAACTCCGGCAACATCCTGGGCGGCGTCTCCACCCCGCTGGGCACCAATACGCTGACCCTGAGCAACAACACCACGCTCGCGCTCCAGGCTGACACCAACGTGACGTTCGCCGGCGGCGGCCAGCCGAACCTCTACGGCAACGTGACCATCGCCGTGGGTTCGCTGAGTGCGGGCGTTTCCAACCAGACCGTGAGCCTGGGCGCGCCGGCGCTGTTGTGTTCGGGTGCCAGCAACACCGTCACCTTCGCGGGCAGCACCAATGGCTACACGCTGGACGTGGGTGTGTTCAAGACCCACGGCGGGCCGCTCGTGGTGGAGACGCTGGGGCTGGATGTTCACGTGGCCGGGATCAGCAGCAACGGCGTTTTCCCAACGGGGTACAAAGGAGGCGGTAACGGACCGGGCAGCGGCTATGGCAGCCCCAGCGAGATCGAGTGGAATTTTGGCGACTCCTGCGGCCCTATCATGGGCGTGGAATCCTTTACCAAGAGCGGCCCCAAGCGGCTGACCTTGACCGGCACCAACAGCTACAGCGGCGCGACGATTATCCGCGACGGCCCACTCGTGATGAACGGCGCGCTGTTGGGCGGCGGCCCCGTGACTGTGACTGGCGGCGGCACGCTGGGCGGTACCGGCACCATCACCGGGCCGGTGACGGTCCAGTCCGGCGCGACGCTCTCGCCCGGCATCGGCATCGGCTGGCTCGGCAGGCTAACGATCAACAACACGCTGTCGCTGTCGGGTAATACGGTCATGGAATTGCACAAAGCCGCCGGGACCAACGACCAGGTGCGCGGCATCACCACCCTGACCTACGGCGGCACGCTGGTGGTGACCAACCTCGCCGGCACGTTGGCGGCGGGCGATAGCTTCAAGCTCTTCGACGCGACGAGCTACTCCGGATCCTTCGCTACTATCAGTCCCGCGGCACCGGGAATCGGCATAACGTGGGACGCGAGTCTTCTAGCCGTGAGCGGAACCCTGAGAGTGGTGTCGGCGACGCCAAGTGCGGCCAAAGACATTCTCACCTTCAGTTTTGGAGCACTGGGTTCCGCCACAGTTTCCGGGACTAACATTAGCCTTGCGGTGCCGTGTGTTACGGATGTAACAGCCCTCGCGCCCACCTACACGGTTTCACCCTTCGCCACGGGTGCTCCGGCCTCCGGCTCCGTTCGAAACTTCACTACCCCACAGGCCTACACCGTCACTGCCGAGGATGGCTCCACCAAGGCCTATACCGTAACGGTCACCGTGGTGGACACCACTCCGCCTTTGGTGCTTTCGGTCTCGGCCGATTGCACAAGCAACAAGGTTTGCCTCACCTTCAGCGAGCCGGTCGCACCCGCCAGCGCCACGACGACGGCGAACTACGCCATTGACCACGGCGTGGTCGTGCTCAGCGCCCTCCTCGGCCCGCCCAATACTGTCTGCCTGTTCACTACACCGCTCACCTTCGGCGTAACCTATAGAATCACCATCAATGGCGTCCGCGACCTTTGCGGCAACGTCATCGCCGACAATACACAAATACGGTTCTCCTGTCCGACAAACGGAAGTCTCTCCGGCCAGAAGTTCAATGACCTCAACGGCAATGGCCTGTGGGATGCCGGCGAGCCGGCGTTGTCCGGTTGGACTATACACTTGTCCAACGGGCAAACCGCCACCACCGACGCGAGCGGCTATTACTACTTCATGAACCTGGTGCCCGGCACCTACACCGTGAGTGAGGGGCAGCAATCGGGCTGGGTGCAGACGGCGCCCGCTGGCGTATTCTACACTGTCGCGTTGGGCCAGTCGCAGGCCACCAACGGCCTGAACTTTGGCAATTACACGAACTGCTGCGTCCCTCCTTGGAACCCCACGAACTGCTGCACCAACTGCACCGCGCCGTTTCCGTTCAGCATCAGTGTGACCGTCTTACCTGGCTGGAACTTCCTCGTGAATCCCCTCTGCCACGGGATGAGCAATACCGTCGGGGAGTTGCTGCCGAACGTCCCGGATGGGACGGAATTGATGAAGTGGAACGTGGCATCTCAGGCCTACGACCCGGCGATCACGTTCGATAGTGGGTTTGGCGGCTGGGTGGATCCGAACTTGCGGTTGGAACCTGGCGAGGGTTTTTTACTCTCGAATCCGGGAGCCGCTTACACGCTCACCTTCGTGGGTTGCGAGCCTGACCTGGCCTGCAAACCGTGTGGACCAACCAATGTATGGTGGCTGCGCGGCCAACTTGGCGCGGAACAAGGCGAAGCCAATTGGTGGGACCTCTTCCGCTGCCTGCCCGAGTGTGGCACCGAGTTGCGCATCTGGAACGGTACCGGCTATGTGACATACACTTACCTGACAAGTTGGGATCCTACCACGCCGTCCTGGCCGGCGGGCCAGTCGGTCTTCGTCTCTGTCCAACCCAACCCGAACTGCACCAACGGCTGCCCGCCGCACACCTACACCCTGGATGCCGACTTCGACCTCGGCACGAGCGCCAACCTCAATCACAGCCCCGCGCACAACCAGCTCCAGCTCAATGCGAAGACCAAGCCGCTGCCCTACCTCGCCGTCGCCTGCTCCACACGCGGCACAGTCGTCCGTATTGATGTCAACACCGGCCAGGTTCTCGGCGAGTATCTCTCCGCGCCTGCTGGCATGGGCCGCAACCCGTCCCGCACCACGGTGGACAAGTTCGGCAATGTCTGGGTGGGCAACCGCGCGGAATACGGCTCATCCGGCGGCCAGTCCAAAGGCTCCGTCGTCCGCATAGGCCTCATCATTGGCGGGATACGCGGTGACAAGATCAACGGCGTATTCGTACCGAATAGCTTGACCGGACAATACATCCAGAATCCGACCTACAGCACCTGCGTGGACCGCGACAACGACGGCCTCATCAAGACCTCGCACGGCTTGGGCGACATTCTCACTTGGAACAACACGGCGAACGCCGACTCGAATGGCGGCGTTTCGACCGCAGAGGACGAAGCCATCACCATCTACACCCGCGTCAACGGCACCAGCACCAGGTTTGTAAGCGTGGATTCCGACAACAACGTCTGGACCGGCGGCTATGGCGGCGCTAGGGACTTCCAGAAACTTGACGGTACCACCGGCCTGCCCGTAACTGGAGCCGAGTTCCACCTCGGCTACGGCGGTTATGGCGGTCTCCTGGACGGCAACGGCGTGCTCTGGTCTGCGAATAACCCGATGTTGCGCTTTGTCCCGGACAGCAACAATCAGCCCGGCGTCGGCACCAGCCTGCCGATCTCTTGCTACGGCGTCGGCATCAACCCGCTCGATTGCCACATCTTCGTCTCCAGCAGCTACTATCATAACAGCACCAACCGCCTGGGCGTGGCGGAACTCGACCCCGCCACTGGCAACGTCCTCAACTCCTACCCGACCGTCGACGGCGGACAGGGTATCTGTGTGGATGGCAATGGCCATGTCTGGGTCGCGCGATTCAGTCAAGTCGCCCATCTCGCACCGAATGGGAATGGCCTTGGGCACTTCTTCGTTGGCTATGTCAGCGGTTTTCAATGCGTTACCGGCGTTGCCGAGGATTCCAACGGCCGGATCTGGGCCACCGACCAAAACGCCAACCAGGCCGTGGCCATTGATCCCACAGCCGGTGGGCCTGGTTACAACGGCGTGCCCATCGGCACGAAGATGGCCGGGCCGCTCACGGTCAGCCTCGGCACCGGTGCCGGGCCCTACAACTATTCCGACATGACCGGCGCCGTCCTGCTCGGCGCCACCAGTCGCTCTGGCTTCTGGGACATCATCCACCAAAGTAGCCCGGGATCGGAGTGGGGCATCGTTTCCTGGAATGCGCAAACCCCTGCCGGCTCCAGCCTCACGGTCGAAGTGCGGGCGGCCGACAACACAGCGGCTCTGCAATCGAAACTCTTCACAGCAGTGGGCAACAGCGTTCCGTTCTGCGGGCAGGGCATAAATGGGCAATACCTCGAAGTACGCGTGAACTTCTCCGGCGCTTCTTGCTCGACCATCAGCCCAATACTCTATGACCTCACGGTCCAGTGTTGCACTAACGTCAACCACCGGCCCGCCGTCGAGTGTCCCGAGCCAGTGGTCGTCTGCCCCGGCGGCTCCTCCACGGTGACGCTGACGGCCGCGGTGAGTGACGCGGACGGCGATGCCGTCCAGGTTTCGTGGCGCGAAGGTAACAACCCGCCATACCAGGTGAGCACCATTCCCGCCGGCGGCCCGCCGAGTTCCGGCAGCGTAACCTTTACCCACACCTACTCTCCGGGACCGCACATCATCACTGTTGCGGTCAACGACGGCACCGGCTTCCACGACCGGTGCGCCGTCCAAGTCGCGATCGGCGATATCACGCCGCCGGACCTCAACTGTCCGCCGGGCATCTCGGTCACCGCCTTCCAAGGTGCGGTGCCGGACTTCCGCCCCGCCTCGACGGTTACGGACAACTGCACGGCCACGCCCGCAATCCTGCTCACGCAAAGCCCACCGCCGGGCACCAGCGTGTTCCAAGGCAGCCACCCGGTGACCCTCACGGCCACGGACGCTTCCGGCAACAGCAGCACCTGCCAGACGTTCTATAAGGTGTCCGTGGGGATTGTGATCATCAACCCGACGAACTACGCCATCTTTACCGCCCCGACCAACATCACTCTGCTGGCGGACGTGCCGACCAACGCCGGCCCCGTGCAGGTGGTGCGCTTCCTCAAGGGTGGCACCATCGTGGGCACCGCCACCAACCGACCTTATGGCGTCACCGTGCGAATTGATGTGCCCGGTGTGTATCCCTTCCTCGCTCAGGCAGTCAGCCCCGCCGGGATCGTTTCCACCTCGGACCAAATCCAACTTTTCGTCAATGGCCTGACGCCAACCGCGCTGAGCATCATCAACCCCCGGATTAGCGGAGGCATGTTCAGCTTCTCGATGGCGACGACGGCTGGAACCACCTACTACATTGAATCCAGTGATTCGCTCACGCCGGTCAACTGGCAGGCGCTGGAAACCGTTGCTGGCAGTGGCGGGGTGCAGACCATGACTTATTCCACCACGAATGTACCCCAACGGTTCTATCGGGTGCGGGTGCCATAGCCGTTGCCGCAAACCTTTGCCGAGGCCGGGCCTCCCAGTGTGAAAGGGTCGGTCAATAGTATGTCGTGCGGTTCGTTGGGCCGGTCAGTAGTTGTCACCGCCTTACACGAGAGAGGACATGGAGCCGAAGTGCCGTCGCGGCGGTTGTGGCACTTCGGCCGCGTTCCCCGCAGCTTTTCCGTTTGGCGAAGAGGAGTGAGTCACTTATGAAATGTTCTGTCACTCGCCGTTGGCTCGCGCGGCGGTTCCCCGTAACGCTGGCATTGGCACCCTTGATGGCCCTCCTGTTTGCCGCTTATCCGGCCCGAGTCGCCCAGGCGCAGGAGGCGCAGTTCCGGCCAGGGCAACTCATCTATGCCGGTGCCGCGCCACTGGCCCCGGGGACTTATGCCATTCCCTGTGTCACCGGTTGGAACGGCGACGGCCGCAAAGACCTGCTGGTCGGTTACCAGACCGCCGGCAGGATTACCCTGTATCTCAATGTGGGAACGGACTCCAGCCCGGTATTCACCAGCTATGCCAACCTGCAGGCCGGTGGTGCGGACATAGTGCATCCTTCTGGCGGCTGCGGTGCGCCGGCACCATTCGTCTGTGATTACGATGGCGACGGCCGACGGGATCTGCTGGTAGGGGAGGGTAACTACGGCTACGTCTATTTCTACCGCAACACTAACACCGAGGCCGCCCCGATCCTGGCCCCGGGTGTGCGACTCTTGGTAGGTAGTAACCCCCTGTCGGTGTCCTCGCGCGCGACGCCTTGCCTCTATGATTGGGATGGCGACGGGTTGAACGACCTGCTCTGCGGCAGTGGCGGCGGAACCGTCTTTTTCTTCAAGAACATCGGGACAATCCAAGCACCAAGTTACGCTGCTGGCGCGCAGATTCAGGCAGGCGGCGCGGCCTTGAATCTGGGGATTCGTTCCGTGGTCCGCATCTTCGATTGGGATGGCGACGGCGTGAAGGATCTGGTTGGTGGTTCGGACACGGGCGTCTATTGGTGCAAGAACGTAGGCAGTAGTTCGTCGCCTGTGCTGCTGGGGCCGGTGGCCCTTCGCGCCCCGGTTTCCGGCAGCGGCCTGGCACCGATCTACACCGGCCCGCGGATGCGCTTGGATCTGGTGGACTGGAACAACGATGGCGTCATAGACCTGCTCCTGGGCAATGCGGCGGGCACGGTCTCTTACTACGAAGGTTACCGGTTTGCGTTCACCGCGATGACGGCCCAGCCTGCCAGTCAGCGAGTTCTCCAGTGGAACAGCGCGCCGTATCTGAGTTACCATGTGCTGGCTGGACCGGCCGTCGCTTCGATCACCAACCGCGTCGCCAGCAGCTTGCCGTCCGGTGGCAAGACCACCGGCTGGACAAATACCGGTGGCGAGGCCCAGCAGTTCTACCGCTTGCAGATCGCTCAGTGATTCCCCGCCCTCAAGCTGGCGTCATCGGCCCGGAAACCACGAAAGCCCTCCAAGCGCTTGGCCTAGCCCTGGCGATAGAAGCGGAAAAGCACACAAGGGACGGCTTGGAGCTGCCTTGTTCGGGGCGGCGCGAGCTGCCGACAATTGATCGGACACCGGCTCGATCCGTCCGCCAGGTTCTGGAGTGGGGCGTCCTTGATAATAGCCACTGCGCGAGAGCCGGAGTCTTGAGACTCTATTTCAACGTATCGAACCACGCCTTCGCACTCAGCAGGCTCGGCTGGGCGCACTGACTGTGGTTAAGCGTCGGCGAGGGGATGATCAGGGTCACGTTGGTGGCACCCAGGTTCCGCATGATGTTAGTGGCCACCTGTGAATTGGCGGGCAGCACATCCTGGTCGCCGCCGCAGTGAAACAGCCGCATCGGTGCCCGCGGCCTCCAGGCGTAGAGGTCGTTGTCCTGTAGCGCGACCCGGAAAGGATGGTCGGCCCGATTCTGGAGGGCGATGAGATATTCTGGCTTGAGCATCTGGCGCGGGTCGGTGGGCAGCGCGGCATTGAGGTCGCTACCCCCGGCATTCCCGTGCAAGAGCGGCGGCACCGTAGTGTTGTAGGGCGGCGCGAGCATATCCGCCAACGATGCCGCCAGGTGATAAACCTCCTGGTAGGCGGCGAGCAGGTAGGCAAAGTAATAAGGATTCGGCTTGGGCCGGCTGGAGAGAAAGTCGTTCAACGTCGTGCCCGAAAGGTCGTAGGCGCCGGCCATCGGCGCGGAGGCCGTGACCATGAACTCGTTCGTGTGGTAAGACTCGAGCTCGCGATGCAAGGCCATGGTGGCGTGGCCGCCTTGCGAATAGCCTGCGAGGAACAATTTGCCGCTCAGCGCCACGCCGTTACTGGCGCAAAAGGCCCGCGCCGCCCGCAACATATCGAGACACGCCGTCGCCTCCGAGCGGGCATGGTGATACGGATGCAGCGGCGGCGAGTCGCCCAAGCCGAGGAAATCCGGCACCAGGGTCGCGTAGCCGCTGGTGGCCAGCACTACCCCGACCATCGTTTCCCCGGAGAGATTCGCGGAGGGCGCTTCGTTGGTCCGGGTGAGGGTGCCATGCTGGTAGCTGGCTAGCGGCAGCGGAGCGGCCAGCCCTTGCGGGAGAGCGAGCACGCCCGAGGCGCTCACCCGCGCGCCGCGGGGATCAATCGTCTCATAGTCCAGCTTGTAGAGCGCGACGCCATATTGCGCGGTGACGGGTATTCCGCCGAAGCCCAGCAGCAGGGCGACGTAGTCCCGGGTGTAGGAAGCGAGTGGCGCGGAGGCGATCAGGCACCCGCGCTGGGCGCGTTCGACGGCCAGCACCCGGTAGAAGCGCGCGGACACCAGGTTGGTGCACGGGTCCGTCCACTGCGGACTCGTAATCGGCCACGGCGCCGCGAACGGGGCGTTCAGCCAGGGGGTGTCGCCGAGGCCATCGCGGTATTGAACCGTGTAGGCATTGGTAGGCCCGAGGTCGGCCCAGCCTAGCTGGAAACTGGCGGGCGAGCCATTCAGAACGGAGACATGGGGCTGTGCCATCAGCGGCTCAAGCAGAGCTGCAAGCACGCAAAGCACAAGCACACCGATGCCGAAACGCGGGCGGATAAACTGGGGATTCATAAGGACCAGAGGATGCGCTATCCCAATCACGTCGTCAATCGGCTTTCCAAAACCGCACCGTTGCGGCAAATGGCGGCCCCATCACACGCGAAGTCCACTTCCCCCACTGCCTGTGAAGTCACCGCATTCCAGGGCGGTCAATTTCAGCCGCCTTGGGTCGGGCAGCGAATGCCGCGCCAGCAGCGACAGTTAAACCCGAATTCCGAAGTAGAAATGCCTCCGAGTTGTGGGACCGGATTCCAGCCGGTCAGTTGCGGTTCGCCCTGCGGAAAAAATCTCCCCGGTAACTGGCCGCGCAACTAAGCAGGCAGGATGCCTGTCCCGCTACTCTTCGCCGCCTGTCTATTTCGGAGTTCGGGTTAAATCGCCCAGGCCGTACCTGATACGTTTCGGGTAGCCATCGCGAGCAGTGCCAGTTCCAAGCTGCCCCGGTTGCCGTTCCTCCGGGCCGTCCAAGCGGCGGGGGTGAAGTTCTGCTTCGGCTCTCCGGTCCCGTTTGGTGGGCGCGCTGTCCAGCGCAAGCAATGGTCGTGCGCCGGTCGGCTTCCGGGCCGCACCCCAAGCTGCCCTTCTGACGGCGGCACGGGCTGTAAGCAAGGAGCAGTCGAAAGCAAAGGGCTACTGTCAATCAGCGGGACTGACCCTTTATGACCCCTTTACGGTGGTTTTGAGGGTCACAGTTCCTGCCTTTGATGCTTCCGGCGGAAGCCGGCGGGAGCTTCGCCAGTGATCTGCTTGAACACGCGGCTGAAGTGGGCGCGATTTAGGAAGCCCGTTTCCTCCGCGATGCCGTCAATGGTCTCATCGCTCTACAACAGCAACCGGGCCGTTTCGCGCACGCGCACCTGGGTGACGTAACGCTCCGGACTAGTGCCCAAGTGGCGCTTGAAGGTGCGATTGAAACCCGTGGTGCTCAGACCGGCTAGCTTCGCCATCGCAGGGCTAGGGAGCTTTGAGCGCAGGTGATCTGCGATGTGTTTTAGCGCACGGGCGAGAGTCTCCGGCAGGTGCGAACGCCAGCGCAGTTCGGGCCGCGCCAGAAGCAACTGTTGGACGCATTGAAGTTGGAGATCCCGGACAGGATGCCGGAAGCCGAAGTGCCCGTAGGCACGCGGAAAAAATCAACCAGTGCGCAAAACCCTTGAAAATAACGCTCAAATCAGCTTTTCTACCTCGGAATCTAATGGAACTTCCACAAAAATGAGGCAGAAATGGTGCGCAAACCGATTCCAGACTGGCACGGAACGCTAACGAGGCTGGCAGAATGATAAAGGGTAGAATCATGGATTGCTTGGGAGAACGGTTGACCCGCCGCTTGGCCGCTTCCATTACAAGGGGCCGGAATCGGAACTGTTGTTTGACCCGTTTCCGGTTTCCGTTTCCCCAGTGTGTCTGCCGGTAGGCGGTCGGTGCCTGGCCCGTCGCACGGCGAACGATCCGGATGAGCGACACATCGGTGGCCAACCCCACGAGGCGGGCCAGTTGGTGCAGCGGCAGGTCGGTCGTTTCCAGCAGGTTCTTGATCCGCGCCAGCCTCGCGCGGCGGATTTCCTAGCCCACGGTATGCCCGACGGCGGCGGCGAACTCTGCCTGGAATGTGCCCCTTGGGATGTGGACATGATCCGCCACGTGCTTGATGCCAATGCCGTCGGTCACATGCTCGCGAATGTAGTCCAACGACCACTTCACATCAGTTTGCTCGGCCCGCGGCCTCTGGATGGTGGACTCCCTTTCGACCAGTTCCAGGGCAGGCAACAGAACGATCCGCCGCGCCAGGCGCTCGCCGTGCAACTGGCGATGCAGCAACCGGGCCGCCTGATAACCGATCAACTGATGCGCGGGCCGGATGCTGGAAATGGGGGGAGTAAAGAGCCGGGCCATTTTCGTGTCATGCACCCCCACCACGGCCACGTCCTCGGGGATTGCCAAGCCGAGAAGCTCAACGACGCGACAGATGGCCGCGGCATAACGATCGGTCTGCGCCAGCAAAGCCAGGGGCTTCCGTGCTTCCTGGAGCAGGCGCACCAGTCCCGGTTCCACTTCCTCCAGCGAGCCGATGTCTTCAAGCGTACCCGAGTAAACCGCTTCGGCCCCGTAAGTTTGCAGGCGCAGGCCGTGGCTGGCCAGCTCCTCGACCATCGCCTGCTGGAGGAGCTTCGTGGCGTCCGCTCGCCGATCGCCGACGAAGGCGAACTGCTGCCGGGCTAGGTCAAGGAAATGGCGCACCGCCAAGCTGGCCACCGAGCGGGGATTGGTTAACACCGAGACGACCCGAGGCTCGCTCGCGAGGTCTCCGCCCGTATTGACCGCCAGCACGTCGCCGCGGCGCAGCCAGTCGCCGACGCCTGGGTGGCGTCCCAGATTCATCAGCAGGCCGTCCGCCTTTCCCATCCAGGGCGGTGGTTCCGGCTAGCCAATATTGAAGTGCAGAGCAATGGTCCAGGTACGTTTCACAGCGCCAATATGCCCGTCAGGGACGCCTTGCGCAAGGGAAAGCCCCCGGTGGCCATACAAATGGATAGTGGATTATTGAGACAAAATGACAGGGGACAAGTTTTGCCAGACCGGTACATACTGGAGGCATGAAACACATCATGAACATGAACAAGTATTTAGCATGGATCGCCGGCACGAACGGGCACCGACAACATCGGCGCTACGTTTCCAACCGACGAACCAATTTCGCATGGATCGCCGGCGCGTTCCTCGCAACCGCCTCGTACACGTTGGTCGCCGCCCTGGCGAATGACAACTTCGCCAATGCCATTGTCTTGTCGGGCAACAGCGGCATCCTGACGACCGTCAACGGCACTGGCGCTACGCTTGAAACCGACGAACCCGATTGTGTGTATACGCCGTCGCCTATGGGCACGGTTTGGTTCAAATGGACCTGCACCCAGACCGGCACGTTTAGCATAAACACTGTTGGCTCGGCGGGGGATAGTGCCCTTGTATGGGATTGTCACCTTGCCATTTATTCCGGTGCCGCCGCCGCCACGTTCGCCGGGCTGACTCCAGAGCTGTCGCAGGATGCTCTTGATTCCGAGACCGTGGTGTCCATGCCAGTGACGGCCGGCAACACCTATTACATTCAGTTGTGTGGCAATTACAATGACGCAACGGACATCCATCTCCAATGGGACGGGGGTGTGTCGCCCGTCACTTGGGACACGGTCCAGAGCATTGCCGGCGACAGCGATGTCTCGACCAGCGGTACTCTGGCGTATGCGGAAATCTGGGGCGGCACGCCCGGCACCGTGAACGGCGTTCCCTTCACCGCCGCCGGAGTCAATGTAACAACAGTAACAACAGTAAACCCTTTCGGTAACAATAGGATCAATACCTCGGCTCTCCCGGCTGAGTGCAGCGCGGCATATCAAGGCATCCTTAACAGCATTATACACAACTACCCTGGGCTTATGACCTTGCATAATTTGGTGGCAGGTCACCAATACCAGGTTCAAGTATGGTCTTACCAACCCGCCGGGGGGACTGGGCTGCACTGAACCTCATCGAGGACAACACAGCGTCCTTGGACCCCCTATTCGGCCAATATGTCATCGGCACCTTCACGGCGAGCGGCACGACGCTGAACCTCCACACGGCTTTTACAGGTAATCCTTACGTTGGTCCAATCATCAACGCCGTCCAGGTCCGCGACCTCACACCTCTTCCGCCGGGCACTACCATCACCAAGGTGACCTCCTCAGCCAATCCGTCCACCTTCGGTGATGCGGTCACCTTCACGGCCACGATTGTTCCGGCCAGCGGCACGGATGTTCCCACCGGCTCAGTCCAGTTCAAGGTGGATGGCTCGAACCTGGGGACGCTGGTCACGGTCACCGCCGGGACCAACCCGAACGGCACCGCGACCTCCATCAGCACCAGCACGCTGTCGATGGGAACACATACGGTAACTGCGGCCTATACTCTCGGCAGCAGTGCCTTCACCTCCAGCAGCGGCACTGTGTCCGGCGGCCAGATTGTCACCGCCGAACCGGCGGTGCCGACTTTCTATCAGGTCAACGTGGCTACGCTTGATGATGCTCACGGCACGGCAGCCAACACCACCGTGCCAGATGCTGGATGGGACAACATCTTTGTCGTCAACCGTGTGGCAAACCAAACATTTACCATCGGGAGCTTGACCGCCACACTTGGTACTCCGGTGGGTTACGGTACCCCAGGCGAGAACTTTGGAGGCGGTTTCCCGAATTGCACAACCTATACTACGGCGGCAGCTAATACTGCCGGTTACATTCGTCTTGTCGGTAACATGACCCTCACGGACGGTCTTGCGTTCACTGAAGTAAAAGTGTTGAGAGGCTGGTTCGAGAACAGTCTGGCATGGTACACGTTCACCCCGGGCGCGAACCCCACGCTTTTCTCAAACGGCGGGAAAACCTTTACCTCTAATTTGGACACAATTAGCGGAGGAGGAGGCTCTGTTGTCTATGCGTTCACCGCGAGCACCATCACGGCCACGCCGCCTGCCATCACGGGTATTATGGGGCCCTCAGGCGGGTCTTTGACCATCACCGGCACGAGCACGGCTAAGGAGGTCACCCTTTATGAGAGCGTGAATATTGCCGCTCCCATCAGCGCGTGGAACCCAGTGCAGACGAATGGCGTTTCCAGCGGAAGCTTTAGCTTCAGCGTTACGCAAGGGGCTGGCTCTGCCTTCTTCCGCGTGGGCCCTCCAGGACATCCTGTTGGCCCGTAAAGGGGTTCTGGTTGGTAGAGGCTCGAACAGAACGGGCCGGGTCGTGAGACCCGGCCCGGTGTTAAAGTGACAGGACGGCTTGAAGCAGGCGTGGCCTGTAACTGGCGACGGTGCTCGCTTTGGCTGACCGAGGCGACCCTTCGGGTGAACCGTTCCAGAATGTCCAATCTTCCTGACAGACAGACAAGTCCTTGATTTGAAGTAATGCTGTTTCCGCCAGCGCCACCTGCCATTTATAGTCCCGCAACCATCCTTACTGATGAAATCGCAGGATAGACAACAAAGTGGCCAGCACGCTGGCCTTGGCCGACCAGGCTTCTCCCTCTCCCCATCGGGTGGGGAGAGGGTCGGGGTGAGAGGAAAAGCACTGCCAGCATTGACCCGATTGCCACTCTCCCCGCCCACATTACCCATCACCCTGAGCCTCTCCCTGTCTGAAGGGGAGAGGGAATCTGCCGCCAAGATGTAGTCCATACCGCAACCATCCTTATGCCCCGACTTTCCCGCCGAAACATAATCTCCTCGCTGCTGCCAGGACTGGCCCGAATCACCGGGTTTGATGCGCGCTCACCCGAAAGGCCTGTTTCCAGCCGAAAGACGATCTGGCGGCTGTTAGTTCTGACGGCCTTGTCCGGTATGGCGATGGCGGGGGACGACATTCCGGGGCCGGCGGGTCCGGCCGTTGATGCCCGGTTGCGTGGGTCGTTCTTTGAGCAGGCGCGGCCGGCCATCAGCAATCTCCTTGTGGAGACTGAGAACCTGGGCGGGCGGAAAATGGTTTTTGTTGCGGCCGAAGAGGGTGAGTCTGTGGTGGCACGTTGTCCATACGATGTTGAGCGGCAGGAACCCAGGATTTTCCTCCGCCAAGGGTGGCTTGATGTGGATGTTGCTCACGAGGCCATGCACATGCGCCTGGACCTGGTTGAAGGTTTCGGCATGCTCGCCTGGCGCAGGGATGTTAGGCACGCAGATGCTGTCTTGGCGGCATTCGGTCGCGTGCAGACCTACGTCAAAGACGAAGTGGTTCATGCGCGTCTGGTAAAGATGGGACTGAAGGTGGACGGTGAAGTCATACGTCCGAATCTATTTGACAGCATTTACAGGAATGCTACCCGTTACATGGAAGAAGGTCGTGACCGCCCGAATGACGGCATGGCCCACCTCGACAAGCTAGGTTATGGGGTGCTCTGCAGGGTATGTTTCCTCGTGCAGGCGGAACTCTTACTCAATAATTACCGCGACAAACTTTCGCCGGGTCGGATTGCGCTGGTGGAGAAGTTTATTTGCACCTTCCGCGCGCAGCGGCCGGCAGAATCCGCTAGGGCGGATAAAATACTGGAACTCTTCCGGAGGAATGATGTCCAGACACCTGCTGGTCATGACGAGATTCTGCGTGCGTGGGCCAAGGTGGAGGGTCTCGTCAAATTCGTCGGCGTCACTTGTTACCGGAAAGAACAGGAATCGCACTATACATTGCCATTCCCGGAATGATTTAATTGAGAAGACTAAAAGGAGTCTATATGCAGACTGGCGAGTGACGGTTTCATGCGGCTTGGCGCAGGTCCTTCGCGAGCGAATCCGGGCATCTTGCCCAACAAATTCGCGGGGCCACGAATTTCTTGAACGTATGGGTTATCGGCAAAGACACGAGAAATTGGGGCCAGT
>CAINDV010000805.1 GCA_903847485.1 uncultured Verrucomicrobiota bacterium | reverse complement strand
TGCCGAGCCTTTCGGAACCAGCTCGCGGCTGCTGCCGTCGAGGCTCGGCCGGAGCCACGCCCTACCGCTGGCGACTTTTCAAACACGCTCCAAGACGCGGGGGAGCAGGGGGTTCGCCACCCGAACCACCTAAGGGTGAACGCCAGACTTAGGCGTCCCACGGCGAGTCTGGCAGGTGACCTGGGCGTGCTTTGGTCCGCAAGCAACGCCCAGGCCCTGCCGACTGAATCTCTGGCAAACTACGGACCACTGACAAACCTCGTTCGGTAGTAATTCACGCTACCCGTCGGCGTGTTCGTGAACCACAGGCGCCCATCGGCGGCGGTGGCGTTGGTCGCGACATCACTCCAGGCAACCGGGGCGCTCAAGCTTGTCGTGTGTTGTAGTGCATACAGGTAACCGGGAATTCCCAGGTAGGTCAGCACCACTGTGCCTGCTCCTACCGGTTGCGGGGGCGACACCAGGTTGAACCCGGCATCATCGGTGACATACACAGTGACTATGGCCGTGCCGGTCCCGCCGTGGCCGTCGCTGACCGTGTACTCGAGCGTGTCCATGCCGGTGAAACCGGCGACGGAGGTGTAGTTGATGCCGGTGGCGTCACTGGTCACTGTGGCCCCATGTCCTCCCGTGTAGTTAACCGCGGTTACCCCGCAGATGTCTCCGTCCACGTCGGTAGGCGGGAATTTACTGGAAACATCGAGTCTTAACAGCAGGCCACTCCGGGATCCCATGACGATAGGTTGCGGCACGGGCGGATGATTGGTCACAATCTGGCCGCCGGCGAGGGTGCCAACGTTGGCCAAGTAGTTCGCGCTGCCCGAATACTCGGCGGTAACCACATTGGTACCGCGCGGCAGCGAGGCCGTTGCCGGGCTGGTGACCGGGCTGCCGCTGAGTGCAATCGGACTGCCGAACGCCGTCCCGTTGGTTTTGAACTGCACGGTGCCGACGGCCGCCGACGGTGTGACCGTGGCCGTGAAGCTAACGCTGTCTTGGTAACCCGATGGATTGGCTGACGAAGTTACCGCGATGCCGGCTGCCACCACAATGCCGAAGGTGGCACCGAGTTCGGATTCGAACACGACCCTCTGGCTCTGAGTCAGCGCGGTCTTCCACAGAAACGCGGCCCCGATGTTACCCGCGTAGGTCGTCCATCCGTCAGGGTTATTGCGGCCGACATTGATATAGCTGTCGTAGTTGCCCGGTCCGCCGGTGTTCACACCCGGTACCAGGGAAGTCATGTCGCTGATAGTCGTGACATTCATCACCAAGATGCCGTTGGTGAACACCTGATACTGGCCGGTCGGCTGCACTACTACCGACAGAACAGTCTTCTGGCCGTTGGGAATGACCGGGCCATCGGTCCAGGTGCCGTTACGGTTGAGCCTGATCAAGCCGTCAGTACCGCGAACACACAGTACCAAGCGGCTATAGAAGACATCTATGACTGATGACCAGTTGTTGCCGTTCGTAGCGCCGACATTCGGCTGGACAACCGCGGTGGCGGTGACGCCAGTGACCGGGATCGAAGTCAGATACTGCCCAACCCTGTAGCCGTCACTGCTGGCATAGCGATTCTTCTCCCACTGCAAGCCGTCCACGGTCGTGAGCACCGGAGTGCCGATAACAGCAGCGGTCAGGCCCTTGGGATGATCGAGCGGCCACAGGCTAGTGGTAGCGCCGCTAACGGTCAGGGCGGTGCCATACAGGGAGAACAGCAGCTTGTCCATCGCCGGGATGTTCTTGCCGCTGGCAGCCAGGGCAAAGTTGATTCCCGCCTGGGGCACGCCGGCAACGGTCACGGCAGTATCAGCCGAAGTCGTGTAGCCGGTCGCGGAAGCGCAGACATACCAGGTGGCGTTGAACAGGTTGACGCTGTAGTTGCCACTGGCATCCGTGGTCAGCGTAATAATCGGGCTGATCGAAGCGTTAGCTGTCGTGGACACATAGACCTTGGCACCCACGATGGGCGTCCCGCTGGTGTTGGTCACCTGGCCCGAAACGGCATAGGTTGGCTTGGCAACAAACGAAGCATCAATCGTCTGCCCGGCCATTACGTTGGCGAACGTGAAGGTCGCCACAGCCCCGACAGACACACCGTTAGTCTTTACGTCGGCAATGTCATAGCCCCACGCGGGGGTGATGGTGTAGGTCTGGTTGTCGCCCTCGCCAACCGTGGTCACACCGGCCGGGCTGATGGTGCCATTGGCTCCGGCAGTCGCCGTGATGTTGTAGGTGACGACGCTGTTCATCCTGGTGTTGATGTCAGCCTCAACGGTCGCGCGGTCGGCATCAGAAAGAGCCGTCTTGTAAACGAACGTATCGCCGATGTAACCGTTGTAAACGGACCAGCCATCCGGGTTGTTGCGGCCGACGTTGATCCACTTGCGGTAGTCGTCGGTGCCAGCCTGGGCCGGAATGAATGCGGTAAAACTGCTCGTCACCGCGTTGGTCAGCATGACGGTGGGCGTGCCGAAGGTGTGAGTCGCGTTATTCCACACGCTGGCCCACACACTGAACGTGCCGTCCGACTGAAGCACCAGGCTCAGGATGGTAAACTGGCCGTCAGGAATGGTGTGAGCTGCATCATTTGCGCTCCAGTAGTCCGTGCCATTGCGGCGGACCTGAACCTGGCCTGTGTTGTTCTTGATGCCCAAGATCAGGTTGCTGTAGAAAATGTCAACCAATGAGTTATAGCCGTCACTCGTCGCATTGCGCACGGGCTTGACCAGGGCGACAATCGTCGCGCCAACAGTCGGGATCGAAGCCGTAGCGATCGCAGTGTTGAGCCGGTAACCGTCGCCATCCGTGCGCAGGTTATAGTCGTACTTCAGGCCCCGGACCTTGGTCACCACCGGGGTCGTAATGGCCGTGAGTTGGGATATGCCCGGATACGCGCAGTAGAGTAGCGGCCAGTTGCCCGAAGTGCCGACCGCGCCCAAACCATTGTTGGCGTCAGCGGCGAACAGCAGGTTTTCCATCGCGGGGATGTTCCGACCGGCGGCCAGCGTAAAGTTGATCGTCTGATTGCCGGTGGCACTGCAAACAGTGTCGGCGGAGATCATATAACCCGTCTGGGAGGCGCAAACATAAAACACCCCCGTCGGAACCGCCATGGTATAGTTGCCGGAAGCATCGGTCGTGGCCGTCTGAGACGGAAGGGAAGATGCCGCCATTTTGACCGAGACGGTGGCGCCACCGCCGGCTGCCGCGCTGACATTACCCGCAATCGTACGGGTCGGAAGCGCGGTGTAGTTTGCCGCTATGGTGTGAGCGGCGACGACATCGGTAAACGTGTAAGTGCTGATGTCGCCTTGAGAGACGCTGTCAACCACCACGTCACACGAAAAGCCGTAGTTTTTGGCGATGGTAAATATCTGGTCGGCCTCGTAAGGCACGCTGACTGCGCCAGCAGGTGTGATCGTGCCGCCGCCACCCGTGGTCGAGGCGGTGATCGCATTGGCGGGATAGGCCGCGCCGGCGTGGAACTTGGCCATCAGGTCATTCTCCAGCGCGACGCGATCGGCATCAGCCAACGCTATCTTCCACACATACACGTCGCCAATGTCGCCGTTATATGTGCTCCAACCGTCGAACGTGTTGCGGCCAATGCCCCAGGTGTTGAGGCTGGCCCGGGTCAACGTGGGCATGCTGACAGCCGTCGCGTTCGTGTAGATCGGAGTGCCATTGGCGTACATCTTGTAGGTGCCATCCGCGGCCATAACCACACTGACAACAGTGGACTGTTGGTCAGGGATGGCGGTTGCAGTACCAGCGGTACTCGCCACGCCAGCCCGCCTCATGCCCAGCCGTCCGCTGGCGTTGTTGTTAATGGTCAGACAGAACTGATCGTAGAGGACATCCACAATGGATCTCCAGTTACCGGAGTCTGTGTTGCGCAGAGGCTTGATCGCGGTAACGATGGTCATGCCGTTGATCGAAATAGGCGAAACCTGCGTGCCGCCACTAAACCCAAACGCGCTGGCGTAGGGGACGTTCTTCTCCCACTTAACTGGGGTGGCTCCGACGGAGTCCACCGTGGGAGTGCCGATGGTGGTGAATGTCCCGCCCGCAGGGTCGTTTCTGGCCCACGCGCCGGTGGGGCCGCTGGCCGGGAAGGAGTCGGTGTTCAGCCCGAACAGCAGGTCTGCTGTGTTCGGAACTGTGTAGGCGAAGGCTGAACCCGCTCCAAGCGCGCAGAGCGAGGTGATGAGCAGACTTAGTTTCTTCATCCGTTGACCGGTGGTGTTTGGTTGGTACGTTTTCATAATTGTGTCACCTGTCTATTTACTGTGTTCTATTTTTCTGTCACTGCTGTCTGTGATGGTTCACGGTTTGTTTTATACTGTTCCGGCCGGGCCGCCAGCAACGCCAGCATACATCCTGACCAAAACACGTCACCCCGCCATTAGAACACACATTTTTGACTTGTCTAGGATAAAATTGACAGGAAAGGTGTCAATTTTATACCTGCGAGGTTCCCTGCTTATCCGGTTGGTTGCCAAACGGCTTAAACGCAGAGGCGCAGAGGACGCGAAGGTTTCCCAAAGGGCCTTCTCTGCGTCTCTCTGCACGCTTCGCGCCTCTGCGTTTGACCCGCTTGGCAACCAACCGGATAAGCAGGCGAGGTTCTGTCAAAGCCCTGGTGAACCCGAGGTAACGAGGCTCAACTCCTGAGCTGTGAGCACGAATCCTCAACTGACAAGGAAGTGAGTTGAGTCCAAGTTTGCCGGGTCAGGGAACCCGGCCTACAGCAATGGCGCGGTCCTGTAGGCCCGGGGCCCTCACTGGACGGCCCACGCCATTTCCTCGGGTCAGGAGTTCTGAGGCTCCGTCAAGTGCGCCAGGCAATCCGCGAATGGCTGCGAACTCTAACGGACGGCTCCGCCATTGTCCACCGTCCAAACGGACGATTTTCGGCTCCTCTCCTTCGGGAATCTAAGCGCCGCGCGACGGCTCCGCTCCGCTCTACAAGCGACTGCTGTCTCCCTCCTACAGTTTGGGCTTCCACGACTGTCCCACTTCAACGACGCGGTTTTCGGCGAGTTGCGTGAGCTGCTTCCATGTCGCGGCGGAGATACCCGCAGGTCCAATGGAAATCATTACAAAGTCCAAAAACTTGCCTCTTGGGCCTCTTCGGAAACGAGCGACACCGACCCGGCCAACCTCTGGCCGGCTGAAGGCCAACTCTTCGCCGGATTTCACCCGAGAGCGACTGAGGTAGCCAGCCAGCCGCCGGGCCAATGCCCATGCCTCACGCGGTTGGCCGTTCTCGGTTTGCGAGCTACGGTACAGTTTTTGAGCCAAGGATGACGTATTCATAGCAGTTGAATCGTGAGACACCCACCGGTTTCCCGGCAGGTTTGGTCCGGCCAGGTTCATGTGAGAGCCATATAAGCTTGGCGGCGGAGTGATGGTAAGTGATTTTTTGGCCCGACCTAGAACCGAACTTCGCAGTTAGCTGATAACTTCAGCGTTTGGGCTGAACGACTTCACCTTCCGCCTCCAGCTCGCCAATTGTCGTTGCACTTCCCGCGTCCCTGGCGCACCGGGGATCTGGCGACGGGCCATCGCTTGATCTAAGTCGAAAGTATCCGGTGCGTCCGGGCCGAAAGACGGGGCCACGGCTCTTAGTTCCGCCAGGGGTAGCCGGTCGAGGGGTAGGCCGAGTTTTTCCGCGCGCGCCACCACGGCACCAACGACATGGTGCGCCTGCCGGAACGCCATGCCTTTGCGCACCAGGTAATCCGCCAGGTCCGTGGCCAGCAGCAGCGGGTCGCGGGCAGCGGCGGCGCAGGCGGCGGCGTTGACGGTGGTATGCACCAGCATCGCGGCCATCAACCGGACGCAGGCGCGGACGGTATCGGCGGTGTCGAAGAGCCGCTCCTTGTCCTCCTGGAGATCGCGGTTGTAGGTCATCGGCAGGCCCTTCAGCAGTGTGAGCAGCGCGACGAGGTTGCCGATAACTCGGGCGGATTTGCCCCGCGTCAACTCGGCGACGTCGGGGTTTTTCTTTTGCGGCATAAGTGACGAACCTGTGGTGTAAGCGTCGGCGATGCGGATGAAGTTGAACTCGCTGCTGGCCCAAAGAATCACGTCCTCGGCCAAGCGGCTCAGGTGGACGGCGAGCAGCGCGGCGGCGGCGCAGAACTCGATGGCGAAATCGCGGTCGCTCACGGCGTCCATGGAATTCTGCGTGAGGCGCGGACGACCTTGCGCGTCCACGAAGCCGAGCAGTTTCGCCACCAGTTCGCGGTCCAGCGGCAGCGTGCTGCCCGCGATGGCACCGCTGCCGAGGGGGCAGACGTTGGCGCGGTGGGCGCAGTCGGTGAAGCGGCCGTGGTCGCGATCGAGCATCTCGACGTAAGCCAGCAGGTGGTGCGCAAAATAGACCGGCTGGGCGCGTTGTAAGTGCGTGTAGCCAGGGATAATGACGGCGACGTTGGCCGCGCCTAAGTCCACGAGCGACCGCTGGAGGGCGCGCAGCTCGGCCTGGAGCGCGGCGGTTTCGTCACGCAGCCAAAGGCGGACATCGAGGGCGACCTGGTCGTTGCGGGAGCGAGCGGTGTGGAGCTTGGTGCCGGCGGGCGCGCGCTGTGTCAGCTCGTGTTCGAGGTTCATGTGGACATCCTCCAGTTCCGGCTGCCACTGGAACTTGCCAGCTTCTATCTCGGCAGCAATTTGGGCCAAGCCCGCCTTGATCGCCTTCAATTCGGCGGCGGTGAGCACGCCGATTTTCTGGAGCATCGTGGCATGGGCGCGGGAGCCAGCAAGGTCGTGCCGCCAGAGCCGCCAGTCGAAGGAAATGGATTGCGAGAACGCAGCGACCTCGGCTGCCGGGCCACTGGCAAAGCGACCGGAGCGCGCGACGACGACAGACTTTGGAGAACCTTTCACGCGGCGGAATTTGCGGTGGAGCGGTGGGAAAGTCACTGCGAAACATCGCGCCTGGCCGCCCTTTTCTACTCGCCTTAAGCGCTGCGTTGTTCTATACCCTTGGCTGAAACCATGAATGCTGCATCTGCCAACACCGCCTGCCCGACGACCGAGGGCCATCTTTGCCTGGCCCGCTCCCTCGTCGGCGAGCTCCAGCGCACCCCCACGCTCGAAGCCGTCACGATTGACCGCGCCCGCGGCACCATTTCGCTCGCCACGCTGGGCCGCACTGATGACGAGCAAATCAACGCCCGCATCACCCAGACGGTTCGCGAGGCCCAGGCAGCCGACCCGAATTGCTGCCTCTTCACCGGCAAAGGTGACTGCCTAAGCTGCGACCGTCCGCTTACCACCACCGACCAGAAGCGCATCACTGTCCGCCAGGAAGGCGAGGCCGTCACGGTCGCCCGCGTCACCTGTCCGACCGCCCCCAAGTTTTGGCGCTGGCGCAGCATTCCGTTGCCTAAGTTCATCCAGCGGGACGTTGAACTAATCGAGGCCGAAGACCACGACGGCGAGTGGAAATGGCAACTGCTCTGCGCCGTGCTCTGCGCCGCCTTCGGTTTGGGCGCGTATTTCCTCACCGCTCACGGCGCGAAACCCGCCCCGGTGGGCTACGGCCTCTACCTGCTCGCCTACCTGGCCGGCAGTTGGTTCGCCGCCGGAGAGCTTTGGGAACGCCTGCGCAAGCAAGGCGGCCTGGACGTCCACTTTCTCATGCTCGCCGTCGCCGCCGGGGCCGGGGCGGTGAACGAGTGGAACGAAGGCGTTGTGCTGCTCTTCCTCTTCTCCTTTGCTGGCGCGCTCGAACACTACGCCATGGAGCGAACGCAAAAGGAAATCCGCTCCCTGTTCCGCGACGCGCCCAAGGTCGCCACCCTCGTGGACGAACGTGGCAACGAGACAGAAATCCCCGTCGAGCAGATCCGCGCCGGACTGCGCTTGCTCGTCAAACCCGGCAGCGTGTTTCCGGTGGACGCCGAAGTTGTCAAAGGCCAGACCGCCGCCGACGAGGCCAACCTCACCGGCGAGGCCACCCCGGTGGAAAAGGCGATTGGCGATTCCGTCCTGGCCGGCACCATCAATCTCTGGGGTGCCGTGGAAGTCACGGCGCTCCGTCCCGCCGCTGAAAGCGCCCTCCAGAAAATCATCCATCTCATCAAGGACGCGCAGCAGCAAAAAGCTCCGGCCCAGCGGTTCACCGACCAGTTCAGCGCCATCTACACCTACGTCGTCATCGCGGCTTCCTTCGCCATGTTCTTTGTCTGGTGGCGCCTCGTCGGGCTGGCTCCCTTCACTTCGCTCAATCCGAGCGACCCTGAGGGCAGCGCCTTCTACCGCACCATGACGCTTCTGGTGGTCTCGTCGCCGTGCGCACTGGTGCTCTCGATTCCTTCCGCCGTTCTCGCCGCCATCGCCTGGGGCGCGCGCCACGGCATCCTCATTCGCGGCGGAGCGGCGGTGGAGAAACTTGCCGAGGTCAACATCGTCGCTCTCGACAAAACCGGCACGCTTACCACCGGCGAACTCAAGGTGGAGCGCGTCGAGAGTTTTCCTCCCGGCCGCGAAGCCGAAGTCGCCCGGCTCGCGTTCTCCCTCGAAAGGCTTTCCACCCATCCGCTGGCCCGCGCCGTCGCCCGCCACGGCAAACAGCACGCGCTGGAACCGATCGAACTTCAGCAGTTCGAGTCTGTCACCGGACAGGGCCTCAAGGCGCTGACCGACGGCCAACCCTGCCAGCTCGGCCGTCGCGAATGGCTCGCCCAAGGCACCGCCGCCGCTGCGATTGCTCAAGTCCCGCCCACGGCCGCCGGTTTCTCCGAAATCTGGATCGCCGCCGGGCCGCAGGCAGGCGCCGGTGATGGTCAGCCCCTGCTCGGTCGGCTCGTGCTGCGCGACGACATCCGCCCGCAATCCCGCCTGGTCATTGATGAACTCCGCAAGGCGGGCCTCAAGAGCGTCGTCCTCACCGGCGACCGCCAGTCCACCGCCGAGCATCTTCGCGCCGAGTTGAAGCTTGATGAAATCCGCGCCGAACTGAAGCCCGACGACAAAGTCGCCGCCATCAAACAACTCAGTGCCGGCCAGGGCCGAGTGGCCATGATCGGCGACGGCGTCAACGACGCGCCCAGCTTGGCCGTGGCACACGTCGGCGTGGCGATGGGCGCCCGTGGTTCCGATGCAGCGCTGGAGCAAGCCGACGTGGTGCTCATGCACGATCGGTTGGAAAACTTCCTGACGGCCTTCCGCCTCAGCCAGCGCGCCCGGCGGATCATCCGGCAGAACCTCGTCATCTCCCTCGGCACCGTGGTGGTGCTCGTCGTCTTTGCGCTGATGGGGAAAATGCCTTTGCCGCTGGGTGTTATCGGTCACGAAGGCAGCACCGTGGTGGTGGTGATGAACAGCCTGCGACTACTCTTCGGCAGATCGCTCGTGCCGAAGCTCGAGGACAAGGCCAGTTAGCCCGGACAATCTGCAAACTTCGGACGCAGCGCCGACCGGGGCCAGCCGTTCGCGTCATGTCCACGCCCGCCTTTCACTGGCAACGGATGACGGCAACCATCCGCCTCTTGACCGCCTTCGCCGTCAGGCCCAGCACCGAAGCCGACAGCAGTTCGCATTTTGGCCCCGACCGCCCAAACCGTAACCACGCAGCGGAAACTACGAAATACAGGTATATGGGTTTGTCAACGGGAAGGTTGCGGAAAATCTCGTTTTCTGGGTAGCGCGACCCCGCGGCTGAAAGGATAGGGCTCTGCAGGAGTGCAACCCGAGCGCCTCGTCGTCTGTGGATTGCGCAAGCATCCGCTCCTGGCGCTGCCTTCAGGCGGCGCCAGGAGTTCACCGCAGCGGGATGCTTGCGCAAGCCACGGTCTAAAGCGATAAACTCGTCGTTAACCATATTGTCATACTTCACGCGGCCATAGACAAAGCTTTTTCGAACTGCTGAAAATTCGGGATTGCTCAATAGGTGTTGATACTGCTCCACGGAGGCATGGAAGTGGATGCCAAAAGGCCGAATTCCAACGGATTTCGAGGGTTGCCGCACTCGATCGATGTCAGCATCCATACCTGTTGAGCAATCCCGAAAATTCCAGGTCAGCAACGATTGTAGTTCCTCGGCGTGGCGCTCGTGGACTGTGCCTAAGAAGCCAGCAATGGTCCCCTTGAACGCCGCGGAATGCTCGTAGTATTGCGCGGCCAGACACTCCTTCTTGGTGAACTTCCAGAGCCGTTCGATCAGGTTCAGGTTGGGCGAATAGGGCGGCAGAAATAGCAACTCAACGCCCACCTGCACGGCCAGTTCTGCCACTCCCCGGCACCGCTGATAGAGCGCATTATCCGGCCCCAAGGTCACCGGACCAGCGCCCGCCTTCGGGGCAACCCGCCGCAACAGCTCGCACACGCTGCGGGCCGTGATGTAGGTGTCGTTACACACCATCGTCAACTCGTGGGTTATCGCATCCAGCGCTCCCAGCACATTGAAGCGCTGCCGCCCGGCCGGTGCGCGCACGACCCGCACCACCGACCAGACGCGACTCAGCACCGGACCCAGCACGAAATGCGCGGCATCAACGAACAACACCCGCCGTTCGCCCGCCTGCGCCTGGCACAGGCGCGGGGCCAGCTTGGCTTGCAGAAACTGGGCCTGCGCTTGGGGATCGGCCTGGGCAGGAATCATCCCCACTTGCCGATAGCGCAGCCCCAAGCGGTGCCGCCACCGGCAGACTTGGGTCAGCCCACGGCGCACGCCCGTCAGCGCTGCAAGGCAGGCTGCCGCTTCCTTCACGCTGTGCGGTGGCGGCTGCCGCAGCGCCTCCTCCACACTCGTCTGGGCGGAGGCCAACGCGCTTGCGGGGCGATCGCAGCGGACCTCTTTGAGCCGCGTGCGCCCGCCCGGCTGATAGTCGCGGAAGTACTCTCGCAAGGGGTTGCCGCTGAGGTCGCAAATTTGGCCGATCAGCCCGTGGGGCAGCGCCAGGCTTTTCAACCAGAGTGCCTCCCTCTTCCGCTGCACCGCGGGATGGGGATGTTCGAACCGCTCCCGCGCCAGGGCTTGTCTGTCTTCGAGCCGGAATTCCAGTTGGATCATAGTGGTGGCGAAACTTGGCTCCTAACTTCCTTCCCAGCCGCCGTTTTGCAACCGCCTAAATGTTCAGCCTGTGGCCGCGCGTTGACTCAAATTAAATGACACCGAGCGGATGGGGCTGGGCGGCGGAAAAAGGCATCGTTGACTCATGGGAAAAAGACACTGAGCAAACTGGTGCCCGTGGACATGAGTGCGAACCTGAAAGACGACCTGATGCCCAAATTGCGGGCGCGCTACGAACGGCGCAGCCGGGAAGGCAAAACCCGCATGCTCGACGAGCTGTGCGAGGACCACGGCTACGAGCGCAAGTATGCCATCAAGCTGCTTGGCTACAGCCGGCTGGAGATGGAGACGCTGGGGGTGCCGATCTGTGCGCTCTACTAGGAGGCCTGGGGGCCGCTGATGAACTTCTTTCTGCCGGGGCTGAAGTTGCAAACCAAGTGGCGGGAAAAGAGCGCCTGGAAGAAACGCTATGAGCTGGCGCGCACCGCGTATCAGCGGCTGCTGGACCCCGGCGTCTTGGGCCGGCGGGCGCGACGGGAACTGCGCGAACGCTACGAGAGCCTGGACCCCTTCGGGTTGAAAGCGGAGGTGGAACGACGGCTCCAGCCCATCCTGGCGGGCGCGACGAAAGTTGCCCCGCGCCCTACGGGCGGTTGCGCTCCGCGGGGAGGGCTGACGCCCTCCCCACTGCACTCCACCGCCCGCAGGGCCTTCCCCCGCCAGCGGGGGTATTGACACCTCCGGCACCGAATTGTTGGGGGGGAGGCAATGAGAATGACGGTGAGCCAGCGGTTGCAGCGGCCGGTGGGGACTTCGGGCATGAAGGTGGGATGGGTGTCATCTTTGCAGTTGCGCTTGAGGACGACGGGGCCTTATCGGGCGTCAATGGTGGAGACGGAGTAGATGGAACAGTGGGAGCGGATCTGAACTTCGTCCTCGCGAATTGCGCCAGGCACCGTGAAGGCGATGGAAACATTGACTTTGGCGTGCAGGTTCGGTATGGTGCATTGTGTTGCGCGCAACTTGGAACCAGCCGCTTTGGAACGATGCCTCAAGCCGCCATCCTGATCCGAAGCCGTCCTCTCGAAAGCGCCGCAGCCCGACGTCGATCCGGTGGTGGCAGTCTGTTGACTCATAGGGCGTGCGGCGCGGCCGATTTTCGAGCCGGCTCCGGTCGCCCGGCGGCGGCCGGCGGTTCTGGTTCTGTTGGTAAGGCGGCAGGCCTTTAACGTAGGAAATTTTTTATGATGAAACTAACTGAGAGACGGACGGGTAATCGAGTTCGGGTGTTGGCCGTGGCCGGCCTGACGGCGGGTTGCCTGGGGTTGGCCTTGGGACACGCCGCTACGTTCGTAGTGACCAACGCGTCCGAATCCGGGCTGGGATCGCTGCGCCAGGCGATTCTGGATGCGAACAATTCCGAGGGCACGGACACCATCAGCTTCGCCATTCCGGGCACCGGCGTCCACACCATAACCCCGACCTACGCCCTGCCCCAGGTAGGGGATCCCGTCGTCATTGACGGGACCACGCAGCCGGGGTTCAGCGGGACGCCACTCATCGAGATTGCTGGCCACCTGGCCGGCCCCAGTGCCAATGGCTTGTTATTGCTCAGCGGCAACTGCGTGGTCCGCGGCCTGGCAATCAACCGTTACGCACTTAGTGGCATCCGCATTGAAGGCTTCGGCGCCAATGTGATCCAGAGCACTTTTCTCGGAACCGATCCGTCGGGCACTGTGGCGCTGGGCAACGGCCAGTACGGCATGACGTTGTTTAATTCGCCGGGTAACCGCATCGGCGGCACCGGTTCGGGCGAAGGCAATCTCCTGTCGGGTAACACGAATTCGGGCCTCTATATCACCGGCAGCCAGGCTATGGATAACCACATCGAAGGCAATAGGATTGGCGTAAGTCTCGACGGGCGGAGCGCCTTGGGCAACGCCACCAACGGCGTAGTTATCAACCAGGCACCCGGTAACTGGATCGGCGGCACGAACCCGGCCGCCGGCAATCTTATTTCGGGCAATGGCCAGAGTGGCATTTACCTGCTCGGAGCCAACGCCCGCGCCAACCACATTCTTCAGAATACCATCGGCCTGGCGGTAAGTGGCACCAACGCCCTCCCCAATCGTGCGGATGGCATCACTTTCAACGGCAGTCCCGCGAATTTCGTCGGCGGTGCCGGCCCTACCGCAGGTAATCTGATTTCGGGCAACGGGAGCAATGGTGTGTTTGTGAGCGGGGCCGCCGCCTGTTCCAATGTGTTTCAGGGTAACTATGTCGGCACCGACGCGACGGGGCGCAAAACGGTGGCCAACCTTGGCACCGGGATCTTGGTGGTGGGTGCCGGCGGCAACCAGATCGGCGGGGCCGCCAGCGGGGCCGGCAATCTTATCTCCGGCAACGCCACGAACGGCATTTACCTGGCCGGAACCAACGCCTGGGGAAACTGGGTCGCTGGGAACATTATTGGCACAGATTGGGCCGGCACCAACGCGCTGCCCAACGTCTTCAATGGAGTGATCATCTCCGGCCCTTCCAATCTAGTGGGGGGCCTCGAGATTGGAGCTGGGAACCTCATCTCGGGCAACCGGCAGAACGGTATCTACCTTTACACGACTAACGCGCAGGGCAATCAAGTTTACGGCAACCGCATTGGGACCACGGGCGACGGCCGCGCCCGCCTCGGCAATGGCATTTACGGCGTCTTCCATGACCAAGCCCCTCGCAACACCATCGGCGGCTTCGTGTACGCCGCGCGCAACATCATTGCCGCCAATGCCGCTGGCATCTATTTGCTCGGCGAAGGTTCCACCGGGAATGTCGTCGCGGGTAACTTCATCGGCTCCGACCTTACCGGCTCGGTGGCCTTGGGCAACGGCAATGGAGTGTGGCTTTCCAACACGCCGGGCAACTGGATCGGCGGCACCCTGCCCGGCGGGCGCAATGTGATTTCCGGCAATACCAACTACGGCATCTATATCAGCGGCAGTCTGGCTAAGACTAATGTCGTTGCCGGCAACTTCATTGGCACCGACCTCACCGGCGGGGTAGCGTTGGGCAACGGACGTGGAGTGGGCCTTTACGACGCGCCTGCCAACTGGATCGGCGGCACCCTGCCCGGCGGGCGCAATGTGATTTCCGGCAATACCAACGATGGCATCTACGTCGTCGGCAGTCTGGCGAAGACCAATGTCATTACCGGCAACTTCATCGGCACGGACGCGACCGGACGGCTGGCCGTTCCCAATTGGTGGGGCATCTATCTGAGCGCCCCCGGCACCCGCATCGGTGGGACGCAACCGGGGGCGGGCAACCTAGTGGCGGGCAACAGCAACGTCGGCATCTCCATCGGCGACCCGGCCACTGTTGACACTGGCATTCAAGGTAACTGGGTCGGCTTGCAGTCCGACGGCACCAGTGCTTTGGGCAACGGCATGCATAACCTCGAGATCCGCGCGGGAGCCTCCTCCCGCACCGTCATCGGGGGCAGCGCGCCGGGTGCCGGCAACCGTATTGCCTTTGCGCAAACTTACACCGGGGTGCGTGTTCGCGACGGCACGGCCCATTCTATCCGCGGCAACGCGATCTTCAACAATGCCACGATGGGGATTGACTTGGGCAGTGCCGGCGTGACCCCCAACGACCTGATGGATCCGGATGTGGGGGCCAACATGCAGCAGAATTACCCCGTCATCACCCTTGCCTCGAATCGGTTTCGCACAGTCCTCCAAGGCACCTTGAACAGTCTCCCCAACCAGACCTTCACCCTCGATTTCTACGCCAGCCCGGCGGCGGATGCCACGGGCTACGGCGAGGGCCAGGTCTGGCTCGGCTCGATCACAGTCGGGACCGATGCTTACGGCAATGGCAGCTTCAACTGCGCGTTCGCCAATGTGGCGGCGGCGACAGGTTTCGTCACCGCCACGGCGACTGATGCCGCGGGGAACACCTCGGAATTTTCCGCGAGCGTGCCCTTGGTGACTAACCCGGTCGGTGACACCGATGGCGATGGTATGCCGGATGACTACGAACTCGCCTGGGGCTTCAATCCCTTGGATCCTGCCGACGCGGGGTGGGACGCCGATAGCGACGGCTTCAGCAACCTACATGAGTACCTTGCCGGAACCAGTCCGCGTGACGCCACCGACAAGCTTCCGTTCTCCAATCCGCCCTTCTTTTTAGAAGGTAACTTCTGGTTGAGCCTTGATGCCCGCTCGGACCGCCGCTACAGCGTGCAGTGGGCCAGTTCCTTGAACTCCACCTGGCAAATTCTAGTTGCCAACCTGTCCAGCCTCAATCCTACCCTTTGGATCTGTGACACCAACGCCCAGCTCTGGCCCGCTCGATTCTACCGTCTGCGGTGCAATCCGTGACCGCTCCCCGTAGTATGGCCCGCCGCGTGTCTTTCGCTTTCCTGTGCTGGCTGGCGCTGCTTCTGCTGGCCGGCGTTGTGGGCCTGCCGTCAGCCCGGAGCCAGACGCTGGCGACCCTGCTAACCAATGGCCCGACAGATCGCCGGATCAATCTGGTGATCATGTCCGAGGGTTACAAGACCAACAAGTTCGGACAGTTTCGGACCGACGCGACCAACTTAGTCAACCAACTCCTCGGCGCAGCGCCCTTTAACCAATACCGTTCGTGTTTCAACGCCTTCACCATTGCCGTCGCCTCCAACGAGAACGGGAGCGATCATCCCAGCCAAGGGACGTATGTGGACACTTACTTCAACACCAGCTACGACAGTTATGGCAAACCGGAGTTCATCAACTTGCCGCCCGATGAGTGGGATCCGGACCCGGCTCACGGCATAGGGCGGGTGACGGCTCTGCTCAACAGCCTGATGCCCGACGGCGGCGTGCCCATCCTGCTGGTCAACGATCTTAACTATGGCGGCTCAGGAGGCGGTGTCCTGATCTGCTCCCGGGCACCCGGTAGCGACACGCTCGTCACGCATGAGATGGGGCACACGCTGGCGGGCTTGGGCGATGAATACGATGCCGCCTTCCCCGGTTATCCGGACACGGAGGAACCAAACACTACCCGTGTCACCAACCTCGCCCAGATCAAGTGGAATGTCTGGATAACCCCCGGCACACAAATCCCGACCCCGCCGACCGGTCCCCAGGCGGACCGACTCGGCCTTTTCGAGGGTGCCCACTACCACGCCACCGGGTGGTATCGCCCCCGCCTGAACTGCCGTATGCGCTACCAAACTGAACCCTTTCCCTTTTGTGAAGTATGCCAGGAAGCGCTCGTCCTAAGCTTCTATCGTAAGGTCCGCCCTCTCCAGAGTTGGAGTCCCACGGCCACCAACCTACTCAGCACAACGCCCCAAACGCTGACCTTCACTGTCTCCACTCTGCCTCCGTCGGCCGGGGTTCCGGTGACCCTATGGTGGCTGGATAACACCGCCGTGCCCAGTGCCACGCAGACCGTTTTCCAAGTATCCTCCGGTGCTCTTAGCAACGGCCTACACCAAGTACGAGCCGAAGTGCGGGACGCGACGACGCTTGTCCGCACTGACCCCGGCCAGCTTCTGCGCCAGAGCCAGATCTGGCAGTTACAGGTGAGTCTCACGAATCTCCGGCTCGCCATCGCCCGGCCTACGAGCCAGACGAATGTTTCCGTCGTGGTCAGCGGTAGCGCGGTTCACGGCATTGTGCTGGAAGCCTCGACGAACCTACCGGCCTGGCAATCGGTGGCGACCAACGCCTTCACCCAGGGGCGTTTCGAGTTTGTGGAACCGTCTCCGAATCCCCTGCCCCGGCGCTACTATCGGGCGCGTGCTTTGCCCTGAACCGTAACAGTAGGACAGGCGGCGCGCCAGTATATGCAATCATTTGAGGCTCTTTCAAAACCCAGGTGACAGACGGCAGGGCGACACTCATGCGGAGCCGGAACCAAAACGGAGCGTCGACATTCTTGTCGGCACGGTTCCGGTTTGCACGGACTGGCCGACAAAAATGTCGCCGCTCCACTTTGGTCGCGGCTCCGCAGGAGCGTCGCCCTACCGGCTCGTGAATGGATGCGACTTAGAACTGGTCTTCCTTCTCCTTGAACAGGAGGTTAAACGTCGTCAGTGAACCTTGGCAGCGAGTTGCGTATTGCTACATCTCCACCTTCTCGGCGTCCCTCAGTTTCTCGGGGGCATGGATCTTCTGCTCCAGCACGCGGAGTTGGTTGCGCACCATGACGATCCTATGGAAAAAGACTTACAACGAAATCTCCTTGGTCGTCAGCGTCGGGTCGGTCGGGTGCATGACGAGCCGGCCGCCCTGCCAGCGCAGTCCGAGTTTTTTTTGTGAGTGGCGGCGCGAAAGTGGTGGAAAAGCCACGGTTTGAAAATCCGACCGCGGAGGCACGCCCCGCTGGCTGCCGGGCGGCGCTTCACGGGTCGAGTTGGTCCTTTATTCGGTAACTGCTGCCTTCGAGGACGATGGTCTCGGCGTGATGCAACAGCCGGTCCAGCACGGCGGATGCGATGGGGCTGTCGTGGTTAAAGATCGCGGCCCACTGCTTGAACGGTTTGTTAGTGGTCAATACAATCGAACCCCGTTCGTAGCGCTGACTGATGACTTGGAAAAGCAGGTCGGCCCCGTGCGGATCAATCGGCAGATACCCGAGTACGTCCAGGAACAATAATTCGGGGGCCAGATACCGCTTGAGTTGGCGTTTGAGCCGGCTGCGTTTTTGAGCGGCGGCCAGGTCGTTGATGACGCTGATGGCGTCGGCAAAGAGGACGGCGCAGCCTTCCTGGCACGCGGCGTAGCCCAGGGCGGTGGCCAGATGGGTTTTGCCCAAGCCAAAAATGCCCAGCAGCACGACGTTGGCTTCTTGCGCGAGGAACTCGAGCAGAAAGAGGTGCTGAACCGCCAGCCGGTTGATTATCTTGGGCCAGTCCCAGCGGAACTGTTCGAGCGTTTTGAGGACTGGGAAGCGGGCGGTGTGGACGCGCCGTTCAATGACGCGCTGGCGGCGCGCGGTGTACTCGCCTTCGATAAGCTGGCGCAGGTATTCCATGTGGTCCCACTGTTGTTGCGCGCTTCGCTGGGCAAGTGCGCCGTGGGGTGGTTGCAGGTAGGGCAGCTTGAGGTAGTCCAGTTGTTGGGTGAGGCGGGGAGGGTTTTGTTTTATACGTTGGGTTTGGGTTCGTAGGGGGTGAGGTCGGCTGGGGGTAGGTCTAGGTCTAGGAGATCGGCACGCCGGGTCAGGTGCAAGGCCCCGGGTAGGACGGTGGGGCGTTCGCGTTGTTCCAGGAGATGGGCGATGTATTCGCAGCCGTACGCCTCAAAGGTCAGGGCGTCTTCCATGGCGCGCGCCACCTTTTGCGGGCCGTAGATTTCGCTCAAGGCGACAATCTTCTGGAGATGATGCAGGCTATTGAACCGCTTGTCTTCCAGCTTGCGAGCATAGGCCTTGGCGTGAGGTCTCAACGCCAGGAAGGTCAGGAGCAGGCTCTGGGCGCGCTTGTTTGCGGTGCGTCAGTAACTCTTGGGTGGGGTCGGGTGGGGTGACTTTTTGGAGGCGATCATAGGTGCGCAGATGGGTGGCGATGAGTATTTCATGGTGAAAGAGCAGCAGTTGATCGGGATACAGTTTGAGGGTGAGCTTTTGCGAAGCGTAGCGAGGCGGCACCGAATAGCGATTGGTGTCGAAGAGAACGTGGCAGCAGCCATTGGCACTGATAGGTCGCACGACGGCACAGTCATAAGGCAGCACCGGCAGGGGCTTGAGCCGGGGCTGCTCCGCGGCAAACAGGTCGAGGGGGTGGCGGTGGGTTTCACCATGCACCAGGACGTTGGCCACGGTGTCCCGCCACACAATGCAGCAATTCTCACTATGGCACTATAGTAAACGTCGGCATTACGCTTACATGCTAGCCGAAGCCTGGTAATCTCCCAGCCGATGAAAGCGCTTGT
>CAINDV010000804.1 GCA_903847485.1 uncultured Verrucomicrobiota bacterium | reverse complement strand
TGAACAATTCGACGACCAGTTCGCCACCGCCACGAACGATTATGTCCTCCGTTTTGTGCCAGTGAAAATGCAGCGGCGTGATCTGGCCCACCTCCACAATCATGACCTTCTCGGCGTAAACCTTACCCCTGCCCGACTGTAGATACGATTGCCGGCCATTGCGCAGGGTGAACAGAAACAGGCCACAACGAGCGAAGTCACCCGAACCAAAGTCCGTGATGTCCCAGCCCATGCCGCATTCGATGATCTCGCGCACTTCCTCGCCCCGCTGCTGCCACGCGCCCGGCGTCCATGCGGCGAAAGGCGGCAGGTGAAATCTATTCTCCGCGAGGAATCGTTTGGCGTCCTGAAGGATAGTATTGATTTCCTTACGTTTCATGTCATTTTGTTGCGCAAGTTGGCCACACTTCACACTTGGTTGCCGGTCGGTTATTGAGCGCTGTGCTGTCAGCGCATCAAAATCCAGCGTCGAGTTGGAGAGGCCACGCTATCGGTGTGCGAGTCGAAAGCCGCGTCCCACAATCATGCCGCGAGGTATGGTCAGTGGTTTCGGGGCCACCCAAAGAACAGGTTGGCCGGATTCCGGATCGTTAGTTGTGGAACGTTTGCATGGGAAATTGACCATCACTTCCTTGGGGTTGTTTTGCAGGTAGGAAGACTCTCCTGATCTTCCGGTGTCTGCAAAGGAACCTGGCGCCAGATCATGCCATCACCCGCTTCGCAGCCGCGACCGCTCCGGCTGCACTTTCGCTATAGCCGTCCGCACCAATTTCATCGGCATACTTCTGCGAAATCGGGGCACCACCCACAAGCACCTTCACTTGCTGCCGCACCCCAGCTTGTTGCAGCGCTTCAATAGTGGTCCTCATGGCCGGCATGGTGGTCGTGAGCAACGCAGACATGGCGACAATGTTGGCGTGTTTCTCCTTTACGGCGGCAACGAACTGCTCGGGCGGCACATTGACGCCGAGGTCAATGACCTCATAGCCCCCGCCTTCGAGCATGGCACCGACAAGGTTCTTTCCGATGTCGTGCAAGTCGCCCTTTACGGTGCCGAGAGCGACGCGACCCACCGGCTGTACCCCACTGGCGACCAAGAGCGGCCGGATAAGTTCCAACGCAGTTTTCATGGCCCGCGCGGAGAGTAAGAGCTCGGGCACGAAGTAATCGTTGCTCTCAAAGCGGCGGCCCACCTCGGCCATCGCAGGCATCATGTAATCCTGCACCAGTTTGAGCGGTTCGATGCCGGCGGCCAAGGCCTGTTCAGTCGTGGCTTTAGCGCCTTTGGCGTCACCGGTCAGAACAGCATCGTGGAGTTTTTTGAGATCGATCATAGTATTAACTCAGTAAACACAGCGCCGGGCTTCATCGGCGAACGCTTCAAGCAGTTTAAGATCGACGTCGAAGAAGTGGTCGGAAGGCGAAAGTATGAAGCCCCCGCCTGCGCCTGCCTCGTCAAAACAACGCCGCACCTCCCGACGCGTCTCCTCCTCCGTACAGTCCTTGAAGGAATGGAGTTGGTCGAAGCCGCCAACCATGCAGGCACGCTGCCCAATGCGGCGCTTGGCCTCTCTGAGGTTGGTGTCGCCGCCCATGCCCCGCGGAGTGAAGGTTTCCATCGCATCCACGCCCAAATCCGCGATGCGCTCCAGGATTGGCATCATGCCGCCACACGTGTGATACACCACTCGCTGTCCCGCCTCGTGGGCCACTTGCGTCAACGGCGCATCGTACGGCGCGACAAACTCGTCAAAGATGCGCGGTGAAATAACGGTGGAAGAGGCGTCCCCGCCACCATGTTCGATGACATCGTACCGGGCCCCTTTGAGGGACTGAAGGAAGACCTTCTTTCGTTCGAAAAGGACTTTGAGAAAGTCATGCACCCATTGTGGATCATCGTAAGTGGCCAGGATCAAGCTCTCGATGCCGTAAAGCACGGCGGCGTCCTGCCAGCAACCCGACTGCCCGTACACGTCGAAGAAATTGACCATGCCACGCACCAACCCACGGTCCCCAAAAGCATCCGCTTCGCGATTGACTGCGGAGACGTCACACTTGGGCTGCGTGGCATACGCAGCGATGATCTCAATGTCCGTCTTCTCTTTCACCAACCGCTCGGTGACCCAACAGGTGTATTCATTGCTTTGCAACACCGTGGAGAGAGTCTTCTTCGGTGTGACGAAGCGGTAACGGATCGTTGGAAACTCGTTATCGGGCACAGACTTACTCTCAATTCGCCAGGTGTCCGAGACCACGCGGTGTGCCTCCAAATACCCCGGTACGTGAGTGGGATCAAAGTACTCACCCTTGCCCGCGTCAGGTTGGAAGGCCATGAACCAGCGGATAGCGTCCAGTCCAAACCGCTCAAAGAACTCGTCCGCGGAGATGCCGTTGAGGCGGTGCTTCAAGAAATACTGCATGACGTGGTGCGTGGTGACTGGCAGACGGTCGGGCTTCCGTCGTTCCAAGGCGGCGACCATGCGTTCTTTTGAAGTCATAGCAAAATGTGTGCGTTGGACGGGCTTCACCGACTCTCCGGGTAAGCATTGAAGTCCACGAGGTAACCCCACCAGTTGTTCAGTTTCCCGTCTGGGTAGCGGCCGGCCTTGCGCGGCATGTGGTCGAACCACCACTTCAGATACTGCCGGTGGTCATAATTCCATTCGGTGGCATTGAACCGACGGGTGGTGCCGCGAAAGTCCGGGTAGTTTGACCGCCAGTCATCGGCAAACGAGATAACAGCGTTGGTATTGGCGTAGTTGTAATCCGTCACGCCGTTGGGTGGGAAGTGGACGTTACCACAAGCAGCCATGCCTGGCGCGTCCTTGGCAATACGCGTAAACCGATCCCAGAGATGCAAGACATTGGTGCCGGAGTTCCAAGAACCGTACACATGCGACAGGATGGATTCCGAACGATGCCCGAAGCTTTCCAGCGCGCAGGCCACGTCTCGTTCGTAG
>CAINDV010000803.1 GCA_903847485.1 uncultured Verrucomicrobiota bacterium | reverse complement strand
CGTTCTTCTGGAGGCCGAGGGCGAGGTTCAGCGGCGTCTGCCCGCCGAACTGCGCAATGGCGCCCCAGCACTTCTCCCGCTCGTAAATGTGCAGCACGTCTTCCAGTGTCAGCGGCTCGAAGTAAAGTTTGTCGCTGGTGTCGTAGTCGGTGGAAACCGTCTCCGGGTTCGAGTTCACCATGAGCGTCTCGAAGCCGTCCTCCTTGAGCGCGAAGGCGGCGTGGACGCAGCAGTAATCAAACTCAATGCCCTGCCCGATGCGGTTCGGCCCGCCCCCGAGGATCATGACCTTCTGGCGGTCGCTGGGCTTTACCTCGTCGTCGCCCCGGTCGTAAGTGGAGTAGTAGTAAGGCGTGTAAGCCTCGAACTCGGCGGCGCAGGTGTCCACGAGCCGGTAGCTCGGCACCAGGCCGATGCGTTTGCGCTCGGCGCGGATGGCGTCTTCGGTCGTGCCGGTCAGACAGGCGATTTGCTGGTCGGAAAAACCGAGCGACTTGGCTTTGACAAGCTGTTCAGTGGTCATTGGTTAAAAGCGCTTCAAAATGCGCGCCTAGCAAACCGGAAGCAGGGCTAAGTGTCGAGGCGGAAAAGGCGACGCGGTAGAAACCCACACCGTTCGTTGTGGGAACGGAGACCGCCAACGGCGATGTGACGAGCGAGACAATATCCGTCACCACCTGCCACGGGCCGGGCGCAGGCAACACCGGCGTGTATTCGACGCGGTAGTGCTGGCCTAGTGTGCCAGTGAACTGGAAGTTGAAGTTACCGCCCGAGACATTCAGGCCCGGAAGCATCACCGGTGGCGCGGGGTTCAACACAAAGATACGCACTGTGGCATCGTCGGAGAAGCCGGTGGAATCAGTAACCCGGACAATGAACATGTTCGTTCCGAGGTCGCCGGGGCCAGGCATGCCGGTGAGGGTGCCATTAACGGCAACAGTAAGCCAGGCCGGGCCGGAAAGCCTGGTGAAGACAAGCGTTTCGTTGGCATTGGTGTCGGTGACGTTGTCCGCCAGCGTGCTGGAGTAAGGCGTGCCCAGGATCGCTCCGGCTTCCTCAAAAGGATCGGTGTTAAAGCGCGGCGCGAAGAAGCCAGAGTAAGGTTGCTTGAGATTCGCGAGCGCGATCACGTTGGTGGTGTTGAACGGGGCCGGCCCCATCCAGGCAACCGCCAGATTGTCGCCGCCGTCGCCTTCCTTGTGCAGCGTTTCCAGATAATAGGACTGTCCGGCCACAAGCAGAATGGCCGCTGATTTTTGAGAGGCATATTTCGTCCACTCCCGCGCGGCCGCCCAATCGGTGAGGTAGGCGATGAGTGTCTTATGCGCCGTGTCGCTATTAGTGCTGAACCAGAGTTCGCCCCCCATCGTCAGAGGCGATCCAGAAGTTGTAATTGCCGCTGACGGTGGGGACGAGCAGTGTGCGGCAGCGTGCGCCGTAGTTATCGCCGTAGCTGCTGCGCAATTCAAAATTGCTATTGGTGTAGTATTGCACCGTCGGACTGTTTGGAAAGTTAGCGTTTCCGGTGAGGTCGCTGACGGCACCACCGCTGTCGACGTTGTGCCAGTATTCGACGCGCATGGTGCCGCTGGGCGTGGCGGGATTGACCACCTCGACGAACACCGTAGCACGCGCGGAACCCCCGGCGCTGGAGGTGACGGTGTAGGTGAAGCTGTCGTTGCCCACATAGCTAGGGGCGGGGGTGTAGGTGACGGTGCCGTCCGCATTAGTAGTGACAGTGCCATGCGCGGGTTGTGCGGTCCCAAGAAGCTGCACCGAGCCGCCCTCCAACCGTGAGTCGTTGGCGAGAACGGCGAACTGGCGTGCGGTGTCACGAAAAGTCCAGCCAGTGTCGTTGTTCGGTGACAACAAACTGGTAATTACGTTGGTAGCAACGCCGTTGGTGTTCATTTCAAACTGATAAATCTGCCCGTCCACAGTGAGCCGCTGGATGTAGCCGCGATCGTCGCGCTCCAGGTCGGCGTAGTGGTCGAACCAATTAACCTGCTTGAGCGAAGCCGGCGTCTTTGTCTCCACCAGGTTCACCCGGTTCATGCCGGCGGAGAGATAGTCAATGTAGGTCACGACTTCGTTTATGTTCGCCTTGACCGGCGGCAGCCCGGTGGTCGTGGCCCGGCGGAAGCGGTCCACCGCACCGATAAGTCGGCCGGGGCCGTTGGCCCAATGATGATTGGCCTGAGTGGCGAGCGATTCCTGCGGCGCGCCCAGGAACCAACTGATGTCGAAGCGCATGAAGGAAAGATTCTTAAAGCTCGCGCCGTAACCGACAGCCCAGTAGTTAGACCACGAGGCATCCCAATTAGCCGCGATGCCGTCCCAGTAACCCTCGGCCTGAAATTTCGTTTTGGTGGCCGTCCAATCCCACCAGCCATCGGCCCCTGGTATAACATCCGGCCCGGCGGCGGTGCAAAGTGTCAGGCCCCAACGGCGACGCAGGTCGGTGTTAGGGCGAGAATTCACGTAACCGTCGAGTGAGTGAGTTACCTCGTGGCCCATGACGAAGGTGAAGTAATCTCCGCTCGCCGCGCCGGGGCCGAGCACTTTCTCGATGGCGGCGGTCAAGTCCCCGGCCCACTCATTCGCCAGCCCGACGGCCCAGTCGCCGAACGTGTTCTTGGTGCTGTTAGGCGTCCACGGGAAGCCGCCGCGGCCGTCGCCGTAGAGTTGGTCAATGGTCAGGACCGCGTCGGGGAAGAGTTCGCGCGGGTGGCGGCGTTGGAAATCGCGGATCGTGCCATAGGCGGCGGGAATAGACTTGGCATTGTCACCGAGCGCCAAGCCGTTCTCCAGAAAGATAGTTCGCATGGTGCCGGTCAGGCCCATGACATCGGCGATGTTGGTGCGGCGCGTCGGCGTATCGGCCAGCGTGTATTCCAGCATCACCCAGTTCTGTAGCGCGATGCTGGGGACATGGTGGAAGTTAGTTGTGTCGAGGGTCTGGTACTTGAGGAACCAATACTTGCTGATGTGATTGGTCAGCGCGGCGAAGAGTATTTCGCGAGTGCCGAGGGTGCCGTTCTGAATATGCGAGATAAGGTTCCAATTGGCATTGTTGAGCACGTTGAGCAAGGCGTTGGTGTTCGCGCTTAGAGCCACGCCGACATTGGTGGGGTTCGCGTCGTAGATTGCTTCAATCTCGGCGATACTGTCGGCGATGGTTTTGCGGACGCCGTAGGCGAGGTAAAGCTTGTCACTCGCGTGACCGCCGATAACCAGGTCGAGGATGCCGTCGCCGTTCAAGTCGCCGAAGTCCACTATCGCTCCGTCGGTCAGGCTATGTAGGTCGGGGCTGACGCCGCCTGCGTCGGTGATGGTGAAGGTCATAGAGTTACCGAGTCCCAGCGTGCCGGCGTCGCGCCAATAGACGATGCTGCCCCAGTTGATGCCGCGGAGAAAGTCGGCAAGGCCATTGCCGTTCAGGTCATAGATTCGCGGATAGAGGTTATAGGAATCGGAAGTGAGTGTCGTGCCGGTGCTGAACCGCGGGGCGGCGGCGGTGCCGGCGTTAAGGAAGAGTTGCATCGCGCCGCTGAAGGTGCCGGTAACAAGATCGGGCCGGCCATCGCCATCCCAATCGCCGAGATCGAAGCGCCGGTCGGGAAGCACGAAGTCAGCGCCGCTGGCGTTCTTGACGAAGACGGATGCGACTAACACCGGCAGTTGACCGGCGGCGGCAGTGTTGCGATAGACGCGCAACTTGCTTGAAGAGTCAGCGACGACCAAGTCCTTCACGCCGTCGCCGGTCATGTCCACTAAGGCGATTGGCGAGCTGCTGGTGCCGGCGTAGATGTCCGTGCCCGCTGCCTTAACCTTCACGCCCGTGCCGAACGTTGGGGCCAGCACGGTGCCGGTGTTAGTGTAAAGCCAGACATAGCCCCCAGCACCAACAAGCAGGTCGAGCTTGCCGTCACCGTTCCAATCCACCACGCGGGGGACTCGCCAGCCGCTGTGAGACATATTAGTGCTGTTGGATGGAAGTGCGGCGAAGTTATTGAACTGCGTAACTGGCACGCCGCCGCCGCCCGGTGGTTCACTCATGACTATCCCCTTCATGTTGGCGGTGTGAAAGCCGCCTTGGCCGTCCTCTACCACCACGCGGAAACTGTCGCCGCCAACGAAGCCGCTCGTGGCGGTGTAAGTAAATGAGCCGTCGCCGTTGTAACTCACCGAGCCGTGCGCCGGCAGCGTCCAACTGCGCACAGTCAGCGGGTCGCGCTCCACGTCGTAAGCCTTGGCAAAGACGCTTATCGTGGTGAAGGGGCGGGTGTTCACCCCCTCGGTGGCGGTATCCCAAATCTTCGGCGCGTGGTTAGTGCGCAGCATGGCCACCTCGGCACCGGTGATGACGCGGTTGAAGATGTGAACCTGGTCCAAACGCCCCTTGAGATACTTCGCGCTGCCGCCGTTTTCCATCCGCGCCAGGCTGGTGAACGCTGTGCTTCGCGCGCCGGTTACCCCGATGGCGGAGCTAGATAGAGCGCCATCGAGGAAGACTTGCCCCACACCCGTCGCACTGTCGCGAGTGAGGACAATATGGTGCCACTTACTGTCATTGATCGCATTGGTGGTACGCGTGACTAACGTATTGTCCACGGACAAACCGACGCGGCCCGTGTCATCCAGCCAACCCCACTGCGCGCCCCCGCTGCCGGCCACGCCAGTGACGCCGGGTGCCGTCGCCGCCGACACCGCGCCCGTATGGGCGGTGCGCAGCCAGAACGAGAGCGACGCCGTGCCGCCGAGCGTGTTGGCGAGGTTAGTGGCGACGATGAGACACTCATTCACACCGTCGAACTCCAGCGCAGTGAACTGCCGGCCCGAAACCCAGTTCGCGCCGCTCATGTTTTGCAAGCTGGCATTCGCGCCGCCGACGCTATCGAAGGCCACCGTGTTAGTGCCGACCGATTGGAACGGGCTATCATGCCAATCCGGCCCTTCATCGAAGTTCCAGTGGTGAACCAGGCCGTCTGTGACAACGGCGGAAGCGGATGAAGCCAGGAACATTGTCAGGCAAAGGCCAGCGAAAATCGAATTTTTCATGATGGGAATCTGGCCCCAGCGTCAACCATGTTTAATAATAAAACAAGACTTATGGCGCACCAAACCGACGCGGTAGTGCTGCCCTGGCGTGTCGCTGAATAGGCAGTTGAAGTTGCCGCCCGCGCCCTTCAGGCCCGGCATAATCACCGGCGGCGCGAGGTTCACCGCCACAAAGCTCGCGCTGACGCTGAGGTTGTTAGTCACGTTCGCGTCCGTGCGCGGGTTTGCCGGGTTGCATCACTCCAGTTTACGAAGTGATAGCCCGCGTTCGCCGCAGCCATCACTGTGCTGCCGCTGGTGTGCGCGGCTTGGTTCACGACTTCGGGTGCCTGCCAATTGAGAACGGCTGGGTGACGCGGCTCTCCGTGGTGCAGACCGGCGTTGTGAAGTTGTTACTGCCGACGGCGGAGGGCGAATCCGTGGCTGGCCCGGTGAGGCAGATCGGCAACACCAACCGCCGCTACCACTGCGCCATCGGCGTGGGCCACCTCGCCGACAAGCTCGCGAAACTCGGATAGTTGCTGGGCCTGGAAGTGCGGCGGGTGAGTTGAGCTAGGATGCCGAAATGCAAATGACGATGACGAAAGAAGGCCAAAGCCCGAAGCACGAAAACCGCTGGATTCTTGGTTAGACGGGACGTAAGCCTCAGGCCTGAACCGAACCGCTGAAGGCGGCGATTCGTCCTTGGGATTTCGGGCTTCATTTGTCATTCGTCATTTAACTCCGGAGTTCGGGTTGAAGCAGGCAGAACCAGTCAGTGCGAGCTGGTCGGCACCGGCGGTGCCGCCAGCTTTCGCCGAGATTGCGGCTATCATGGAAACAACGAACAACCTTTTATTCTTGCGGCCGGGCCGGTGGATTTGCCAGTCTGACGCATCACTCCGCTGTGGAGTTTTTCTGGGCTTCCTCGGGAAGCCTCGCAAGGCCCGCGCGGGCAATCACAACTAACAGTTAAATTACATCGCATAGTATGAAAATTACTCTATCCAACGGGACCGTCGTCCCCGTCGAAATGCACAAGATTCGGATTGTGCAGAAGATCAACCTGGTCCCCGCCCAGGAGCGCCTCGCCGCCCTGACTGAGGCGGGCTACAACACGTTCCTCCTCCGCACCAAGCATATCTTTCTGGACATGCTTACCGACAGCGGCACCAACGCGATGAGTGACAACCAGCTCGCCGCCATGATGATCGCCGATGACGCCTATGCCGGCAGCGAGAGCTTCTACCGGCTGGAGGAAACTGTGAAGGAAGTCCTCGGCTTTAATTACTCCATCCCGGTCCACCAGGGCCGCGCGGCGGAGCATTTACTGGCCAAGGTGTTCGTCAAGCCCGGCGACAACGTGCTGATGAACTACCACTTCACCACCACCAAGGCCCACTTCGAGATCGCCGGCGGCCATGTCCACGAACTCTTCACTGACGAGGCGATGAACACCGAAAGCCAGCACCCATTCCGCGGCAACCTGGATCTGGAGAAGTTCAAGGCCTGCATCAAGAAGTTCGGTGCCGACAAGATTCCTTTCGTTCGCATGGAAGCCACGACTAACCTGGTCGGCGGCCAGCCGTTTTCCATGTCCAACCTGCGCGAGGTCAAGAAGCTCGCCGCCAAGCACGGCATTCCGCTGGTGTTCGACGGCAGCCTTATCTCCGAGAACGCCTACTTCATGAAGACCCGCGATCCCTCTTGCGCCAAACTGAGCATCGCCGAGATCGTGAAAGAGATGATGAAGCTGACGGACATCCTCTACCTCTCGGCCCGCAAGAGCGCCTGCGTCCGCGGCGGTCTTATGGCCACTAACAGCAAGGAATACTACGACCGCATCCTCGCCTGGCTCCCGCTCTACGAAGGCTTCTCCACTTACGGCGGCATGTCGGTGAAAGAGCTGGAAGCCATGACCGTCGGTCTGCGCGAGATGACGGAGTTCGACGTGGCCTGCTCGTCGCCGGAGTTGATCGAATACTTCGTCACCCGGCTCGTCGCCGAAGGGCTGCCGGCGGTGACCCCGGCGGGCGGCCTGGCCGGGCACCTTGACGCCAAGCGATTCCTGCCACACATCCCGCAGGCCCAGTATCCGGCCGGCGCGCTCACCACGGCGATTTTCCTCACCTCCGGCATCCGCAGCATGGAACGGGGAACCATCTCCATGGACCGCGACGCCCAGGGCAATGACGTCCTCGCCGACCTCGAACTCGCGCGGTTGGCGGTACCCCGGCGCGCCTACACGATGTCACACATCGAATACGCCGTGGACCGCCTCGGCTGGCTCTACAAGCACCGCGACTTGGTCGGTGGCCTGAAGTTTATCGAAGAGCCGAAGGTGTTGCGCTTCTTCTTCGGCAAGCTACAGCCCCTGGGTAACTGGGGTGCCAAGCTAGTGAAAGCCTTCGAGAAAGACTTCGGCAAAACCTGCTGATCGCCGCCGCAAGGTGCGAGGCTCCGCCCTGGACCTCGCACCTCCCCCCTGCGGTGTGCAGAAGGGCTTTTCGGACTTCAGACTTCGGACTTCGGACTTCTCCTCACCCGCCGTCCTTGATCGCCACTGCCCGCCCGCCGAATCGCCCTGCAGCATAGTCCCGAAAACGGCCGGACAGCCGCGCGTGGGCCAGCGTCAACGCCACCGCGTCGGCCACCACGCCGATGCCCAGCCACACCATCACCGCACCACCAAAATCCAGGTTAGGCCCGCCACTCGCCGCCGCCGTGATGCTCAGAACCAAGAACACCACCCATGGCAGCCAGAGGACCCAGAACATCGTCTTGATCCATGCGAGTGTGAAATTCCGCGCTGTCAGGCCATTCCACATCCCCAGCCACGCCAGCGCGGCGGCGTCCACCACTAGCATCCCCATCCCGGCCGCCATGACGACGAAAACCTCATCGTCCGCACTCCTCGCCCTGTTCATGCTGCCGACGGTCAGCAATATGTCCGCCACCAGCGCGGCCGCCGTCGGCCCGGCAAACCGCCGCCAGAGCGCCCCTTGTTGCCCTTGGATGATCTCCGGCACCGACAGCGGCGTGGCCAGCAGCAGTTCGAGCGCGCCGCTCTGGCGATCCTCCGCAAACCGCCGGCAGGCCTCGCCGGCCAGCTCGTACTTCAGCGCCCCGTGCAGGAGCAGCATGAACACCACCGGCGCTGGCGGCGAAAGCCAGTCTTCCCCCACTGTCCACAGCCCGATCAGCCAACCCGCCCCCACGAGCACCAAGGCGCTCCAAGCGCCAAAGAGGCGACTCTGCCGCCGGCACGACAGCCAGGTCACCGGATTGTCCTCCAGCACTCCCGCAGGCCGTTTTCGCCAGTGTCGCAATGGACTCCACCGCCGCCAGCGCTCGCGCCAGCCGCCTGGCCGGGCGCAGTCTTCACCATGTTCGCGCCAGGTACGCGGCAGGATTACGCACGCCAGTCCCAGGAACAGCCACGCCAGCCCATGCGTCACGGCCATGGAAACCCAGAACGGCACCGCGCCCCTACCGGTGCCGAGCGCATCCAGTCCCAGAAAGAATCCGTAGGCCGGGCTACAGACGAAAAGCGCCTGGGCCGCCCCGTGCCGCCACTCCAACAACGCGGCCAGCACCGGCAGTCCGCCGGCGATCGCGGCGATCAAGGCCAGCGTGCCGGTGATGGCGTGCCGCTCGTCCCGTGACACTGCGGACACAAACATCCCGGCCGTCAGCGCGAAGAAGAGCGTGTTCAACAGGCTCGCCGCCACACCCCAGACCAGTTCCTTCGCCACGCCGCCCATCAGCAACGGCAACGCCAGAACCGGCACCAGCGCCAGCAGCGCGTACACCGCCCCCACCGATGTAGCTGCCAGCTTGCCCAGCACCACGTCGTAACCGCTCAGGTCCGTCAGGAACAGCAGGCCCAGCGTGCCGCGCCGCCGCTCCGCGCTCAGGCAATCCGCCGTGGTATAACCGCCGAAGGCGAGGCAGAAGAAGAAGCTCATGCTTGCCAAGACCACGAACAGCATCTTGCCGGTGTCCTTGGGCGACACGCCGCCCGTGCCGCTCTGTAGCGCCAGCACCCAGAACATCACCGCCAGCGCGGCCAGCGCCGCGCCAAACCGCGCCCAATGCGTCAGCCGCCGCCGCGCCGCGACCCGCAATTCCCGCTCAACAATGGGGAGGAATGTCATGTCAGGCTAAAGGTTGAAGGTCGGTACGATAGTAAATCCGAAACTCGAAATCCAAAATCCGAAGGAAGTCCGAAACTCGAAATTCGAAGTCCGAAGTGACCTTGCGCCGCGAAGAAAGAGGCGTGGGGACCGATCCGCTCCGGTAGGTGCGGGGCAAACATGGTTCCGAGGCGCGCAGGAGCGGGCTTCCGTTCAGTTGACGCAGGGAACCTGTGCGGCGCGGTCTGCCGGTTTCGGATTTCGGATTTCGGATTTCCTTCGGATTTCGGATTTCGAGTTTCGGATTTATCATCTCATTACTGGCGAGTGACGGTTTCATGCGGCTGGGCGCAGGTCCTCCGCCAGCGAATCCGGGCATCTTGCCCAACAAATTCGCGGGGCCACGAATTTCTTGAACGTATGGGTTATCGGCAAAGACACGAGAAATTGGGGCCAGT
>CAINDV010000802.1 GCA_903847485.1 uncultured Verrucomicrobiota bacterium | reverse complement strand
AAGTCCGAAGTCCGAAGTCCGAAATCCGAAGGAAATCCGAAATCCGAAAACCGAAAACCGGTCGCTGGTGGAAGTTGATTTTGGATTTTGGATTTTGGATTTCTTTCGGATTTCGGATTTCGGACTTCGGATTTCTGGCGGCTCGCCAGCCGCACGTAAAGATCGTGAAGCTCATCCACCATTTGCTCGACACTGAATTGGTGGCGAACAAGTTCGCGGCCGGCAGCGCCGAGGCGCTGCCGGAGCGCCGGTTGCTTCGCCAGTTCGCCAATCCGGCGGGCCAGAGTGGCGCGGTCACCGGGCGAAATGAGGAAACCAGTTTGCCCGTCCAGACAGACTTCGCGGGCACCGTCGCAGTCGTAGGTGACTACGGGTTTGCCGGCGGCAAGAGCTTGCGGCAGCGCACGGGCGAGACCTTCGCGGATGGAGAGATGTATCAGCGCGTCCATGATGCCGACGTAACGCGGCACTTCAGCCGGTGGCACCAAGCCCGTGAAGATAAAGTGTTTTTCCAAGCCCAAGTCGCGCGCCATTTGCTCAAAACGTCCGCGCCATTCACCGTCGCCGACGAAAAGGAAGCGCAGGTTCGGGTAGGCGCGGACTAAGTCGGGTGCCACGGCGAAGGCGTCGTCGTGGCCTTTGAGCCGGAACAGGCGGGCGATCTTGCCGACGACGAAGTCGTCCGGTACCAGGCCGAGTTGGCGGCGCAGGGCGAGGTCATTGGGCGCGTGGAGGAAGGGTTCCAGGACAAAGCCGCTGCGGATGGTGGTGAATTGCTCTGGGCGGCCGATGCCAGCGGCGAGGTATTGCTGCGTCAAGGCGTCGGCGACGGAGACGAAATGGTGCGTCCAGCGGGAGGCGTTAAGCTCGGCGAAGCGAAAAGCCATGTTCGAGAGCGGTCCTTGAAACGACCCAAAGGACGGGCCGTGCAAGGTATGAATCACGATGGGCACATGGACGCGGTCGGTGGCGAGGCGCCCAAGGTAGCCGGCCTTGGCGCTGTGCGTGTGAACGATGTCCGGGGGATCTTGGCGAAAGATTGCCAGCAGTTCGCGGTAAGCGCGGAAATCCCTGAACGGGTGGACGGCGCGGTGGAGGTGCGGGACGATGGTGAGGAGGTCCGGGGGTTGAACTTGGGACGCGAGTGAGCCTTCGGGGCCGGAGGTCGGGCCGGAGAGGAGACGGGCGTCCACGCCGTGGCGGGTGCGCAGGCCAAGGACGGAGGCGATGGTGTTTTCCTGCGCGCCACCAACGATCAATCGCGTGATGACGTGGAACACGCGCATGGCGGAGGCTACTTCCGTCTGCCCTTCAGTTCCTGGAGGCGGGCTTCGACTTGTTTGGCCTCGGCGGAGCTGGGGATGGCGTTGGAGAGGTAGTTCGAAAGGTGGAGAATGGTCTCGTTGGTCTGGTGACGGCGCCAGGCGACCTCGGCGAGGCCGTATTGGATTTGGGCGTTGTCCGGCGCGAGTTCCTCCAAGGCCAGGAAATCCACGCGCGAGTTCTCCAACTGGTCCGAGTTGAGGTAGGCGAGGGCGCGATTGAAGCGTGCCTGGGCGTTGTTGGTGTCAATCGTCAACGCCTGGGTCAGGGGAGGAATGGCGTTGGTGAACTGGCCCATTTGCAGCCAGACGTAGCCCTGGTTGACCAGGTAGCCGGGGTTGGCGGGCGCGCGTTGGAGTTGACGCGCCACGAGGTCAAGGGCGTTGGTGTAACGCTGCTTGCTGACGTAGAGGGCGAAGACGCGGTCCATGATGGAAAGATTGGTCGGGTTGGCGGACAAGATGGCGGCCAGGCCTCGGTCGGCTTTGGCCTCGTCGGCTTGGCCCAGCCAGGCAGAGGCTTCGATAAGATCCAGTTCGGTCCGGCCCGCCGGGGTCATGTTTTTGAAAAGCGGGCCGTTTCGCAGGGCGGCGACGCGCTCCAGTGCCTGGTCGTGACGGCCTAGGGTGGCGTCAATGTTGGCAAGTAAGATTTTGGTGTAGAGGAAATCGGGGACCAGGGCGTTGACGCGCTCGAATTGCTGGGCGGCCTGACGGTAAAGGCTGTCGCCCAGGAAGAGTTGGCCGATGGCGAGGGAGAACTCGGGGGCGTCGAAGGAGCCGTTTTCGTTGAGCACCTGTTCCCAGTCCCGGTAACGGCCCAGGGCGGTCTCCGGCGAGCGCGAGATATCCAGTTGCAGCGGGTTGCCGGCGATGAGGTTGGTGCAGCAATAGAAGTTCACCAGCGCCGGCAGGTTGTCGGGCTTCAGGTCGCCAGCGCGTTGGAAGGCGCGTGCGGCTTCGGGCCACTGGCGATTGCGCTGGAGCACGACGCCCCAATCGTTGAGCGCGCGGGAATACCAGGCGCTGACCAGCCAGAGGGTCGTATCTGGTTCGGCCCTGGCCTTGAGTTGTTTCAGAATCTGCCAGCGCAGATCATGCATGGGCTTCTCGGCCGCCTCCAGGCGCGCCGCGAGCGGAGCGAGAACGTCAGTGTCGAGGCGTTGCCACTCAGCGGCGCTGGTCTGGAGGGTTTGCGCGGTGAAGAGCGGCACGCTCAGGGAGTTGGTCGGGTAAGGATGCAGGAGGGAAACCAACCCCTGTGGCTCGGCGTAGAAGTTTTCAAAGAAGTAGCCGAAGCTCGGGTGGAGGTAGCACAGGGTGTTCGTCCGCGCGACTTCCCGGAGCACGCGCAGGACGGCGATCGGATCCAGTTTCCGCGAGCCGGTCGGTGGCGGGGCGGTCCAGATCTTGGGGTAGTGACGGCTCAGGAGGCTCAGATACTCGGGGTCCGCGAGCGTCCGGGTGTCCACCGGCGCATAGAGATGAAGTTTTCCCTGCGCGGCCAGCGCCGCCTGGACGAGGGCGAGGCGCAGCGGATCATCGCTCAACAGCGCGCCGCCAGCGGGCGGCAGGGCCGCCGCCGCCGCGTAGGCGTACTGCTGTAGATCGCTGCGGTGGGCGGTGCAGATGAGGGAGTAGTTCTTGAGCAGAAGCAAGCCCGGCAGCGCCAGCACCAACACCACCGCGAGTCCTTGCACGAGCGGTCCCCAGTTACGCCGCACCGGCATCGGGTTGTTGGGATCCACCGGCTCACTGCAACCGAAGCGTTGCAGGAAGTAACCGGAGTAATAGCCCAGACTCAGCGCCGCCAGATAGTAGAGGGTCAGGAAAGGTATGCCCGCGCCCAGCGCCCGACCCGCCACCCGCGGGCTGAACGGCGGATCAAGAAACACCCAGAGGCAGACGCTCAGGAACCCCGCGTGGGCAATGTGGAAGGGCAGGGTCACGAGCCACGCGCCCGCCATCATCGTGCCACCGGAGAAGCTCTGCCAGCGCAGGCTCATGAAGAACAGCGGGATCAGGGACACCATCGCCAGCAGCACGGCCGTGGCACGGTTCGCGTAGTAGAAGTTGCTCACCAGGAAGCTGAGGATGCCCAACTGGGAACCGGGATTGTGCTTGATCGCCTTCCAAACCGTCACCGCCGAGTCGGACGTCAGCGCTACTACCAGGGGCGGCAGCAGATAGAACGACAACCCCGCCAGTCCCAGCAGGACGACGCGCACCAGGAATTTCGTGTCAAAGAACGCGACGCCTTTGACCCAGATGAGGGCCACGACGAGGACGGGGAAAAAGCCCACCATCGCCCAGTCGTTGGTGAAGGCCAGACCGGCCACGAGCGCGGCTTTGTAAAGCCAGGCTTCGTGCGCACGGTGGCGAAACTCCAGCACGCAACGGATGATGTAGGCGAACATCAGGAGCGTGAGCATCTCGCCCGTGACCACGGTGGCGTGCTCCCAGAAGGTCAGTTGCAATCCACAACCCACCGCCGCCAGCAGGGGCGGGAGCCACGGCAGCGGCATGAAAGTGGGAGAGGTTTGGTAACTTTGGCGGAAGCAAGGCACCCGGTCGCGCGGCAGCAACGTCACCGAGCGCACCAGCATGGCCAGCGTCAACCCGGCGCAGACGGCCGAAAACAAATTCAGAGCCGCCGGCAGCCAGCGGACGGGCAGCCAACTGAACGGCACGGTGAGCGTGTAAAAGACCGGCTGCGTGAGCGGCGGCAGCCAGCCCCAGCCCGCCACTCCGGACACGACGGGGAGGCTGTTCAGCGACAGCCAGGGGTGGAGCGTGAACAGATAAACGCCCAAGCCCGCCGCGGCCACCAGCCAGGGCAGCAAGGCGCGCAGCGTCCGATCAGAGCGTCGGTTTTTTTCTTCCATTGTCATTGGTCGGCAAGGGTGGTTCAAAACCCGCCCGCATATCAAGTCTGCTCTGCCGTGGGCGGCGAACCGAGGCGCATCCGGGCCTCGCCCCCCGAGTAGTGGGGCAGCGGTCCTCCGCTGCCATCGTCCCGGCAACCGTCCCGGTTGTCGAGCCGCCCGGCCAGCGGGACGCTCGCCAGCACGCCGCCGGCACCACTACCGGGGCAAGGCTCCGATGCGCCTGACGGAACGTCCAAGCCACCGTTTCCACACCGCAGGTCAGCGATGCACTCCACATGCTGCGTCTGCGGGAACATGTCCAGCGGGATCACCTGGGCCAGCTTAAAGACATCCTCCGCCGTCAAAGCGTTCAAGTCCCGCGCCATCGTGGCCGGATGGCAAGACACGTAAATCACCTGGGCCGGGCGCACGGTGCGCAGCGTTTCGATCAGCGACGGCGCGCAGCCTTTGCGCGGCGGATCGATGATCACGCTGGTGGCGGGCGCGGAAAAGGCTTTCAGCATTTCCGGCAACAGCGCCTCCGCCGTGCCGGAGAGGAACTCCCCATTGGCTGCGCCGCGGTTGGTGGCGTTGAGCCGCGCCGCCTTGATCGCCATCGCGTCCAGCTCCACGCCGGCGTAGCGTTCCACCAGCGTGGCCAGCTCGATGGCGAAGAATCCGACTCCGCAATACACGTCCACCAGGTAGCGCGCGCCGCTGTCCAGGAGCCGTCCACGCACGATCTCCACCAGCTTGGGCAGCAGAAAGAAATTGTTTTGAAAGAAAGAGTCGCGCGGCACCTCCCAGCCTTCCGGGGCGATGCGCAACACCACCTTGATCCCGCCCTTGGGTGGCGGGTGCGCCCGGACGTGGCGGATTTGCTCGTTCAGCGCCGGCTCGGCGATCTGGCACTCATCCAAGTCTTCCACCAACCCGCAATCGCCGCGCACGAAGCCGATGTTCAGCTTCTGCTCCGGCTTGTTCCACTGGCTGCGGATCATGATGCGGTTGCGGTAGCCGTAGGGCTGCGGGCAGGGCGTCACCGGCGCCACGAGCGACGGATCAATCCCGCCGATGCGCTCGAAGAGGTCCGCCACCTGCTTGCGCTTCACCTCCAACTGGCGCTCGTAGGCTAGGTGTTGATACTGGCAGCCGCCGCAGCCGCCGAAATAGCGGCACGGCGGCTCCACCCGCTGCGCCGAAGCGCGGAGCACCCGCACCAACCGGGCGCGCCCATAGCTTTTCTTCACCTCGGTCAGCTCCACTTCGACCTCCTCGCCCGTGTCCACAAACGGCACGAACACCACGAACTCGCCGAGGCGGCCCACGCCGTCGCCGCCGAATGCGACATCGGTGATGGTCAGGAGGTGACGCTCACCGGCCTTCCAGGCGGGCGGGGCGGTGGGAGTGGAGCTTTGCATAGCGCAGAAAGTCCGGCAAAGCGACCCATCAAAGCAACCGCAAAAGCGCCGGGTCCGCAGTTCTTCCAATGAACTTATCCACAAATCGCCGGAGCGTAGGGATGAACGGAAACAGGGTCATCGGCCCTGCCACGCGCCCCAGGGCGCTTGGCCTGATCATTATGGCCTGGTCGCCCCCCGCCGGGTGAGGGCACCGGGCCTGCAGGACCGCGCCATTGTTGTAGGCCGGGTGCCCTCACCCGGCGGGGGGCGACCAGGCCATAATGATCAGGCCAAGCGCCCTGGGGCGCGTGGCAGGGCCGATGACCCTGTTTCCGTTCATCCCTACGCTCCGGCGATTTGTGGATAAGTT
>CAINDV010000801.1 GCA_903847485.1 uncultured Verrucomicrobiota bacterium | reverse complement strand
CTCCGGGGGCCAGTCTTAGCCTGCCCCCGCCCAGTCAGGACGCGATCCCGCCGGCGCCGCCGGCCAACACTGTCCACCGAGCGGCCTTATTCCCCAGGAATCTCGCGCTCACTAATTACTGGTGCGACCACGCCGGCGGCTCGCTCTTGGCCCGTGCCCTCGTCTCCGTCACGACCGTGGCGTCACCCCCACAGCCGATCCGGGCGCCATGACTGGCAGCCATTGGTTAGTACCGGCCTTCGCGCCCTCGTCACCTTCATCTTGGGTGAACCCATTTACTGCCGCCCGGCTTCCGTGGAGGGCTTCGTCAACTTGCGCCACGCGGTCAGCGAGCGGGCTAGGTGCTCGCGGACGTCACCGCCGATGCCGTAGCATTGGAGGGCGATTGGGCCGGTGTAGCCCAGTTCGCGGAGGGCGCGCAAAAAAACGGCTACGTCGAAGTTACCTTTGTCCAAGGGCTGGATGTAGCGGTCCCAACCGGGCTTGTCATCCACCTCGTCGGCACCGTTGATTGACACCGCCCAAAGCCGGGGCAGGGCCTGCTTCAGGAGCGGCTTGTAGTCGCGCGACTTGTCCACGCGCAGCCAGTGGCAGAGGTTGAACATCACGCCGACATTCGGGCGATCCACCTTGTCCGCCACGCGAATCGAGTCTTCGATGCGCTCCACCCACGAACCCTGGTGCGGATAGAGCAGCAACTGCGTGCCAGACTCGCGCGCCTGGTCCGACATCTCGCGCAGGATTTTCACCGCGTACGGGTCCACGGACGGGTCCGAAGATTTCAAGCCGTTGACCAGCAGGCAAAACTGCACCTGCCGGCCCTTGATCGCGGCGCAGACTTCCTTGAACCTCGCCGCGTCATAAGGCGTCTTGTCCGGCGCTACCTCCACCACCATCGTGATCTGAAACAGCCGCAGCCCGGCGGCGTCAAGCGTCTTGATCCGCTCCTCGAACTTATCCAACCAGATATGGCCGACGCCGGGGTAGCCGAGTTCCTTGAGCATCTGCGCCTGCTCCTCGAACGAGCGCTTCTTAGCGTCGTGCCAGTCAATGCAGAAGGGAAAGAGGGCGTTGGTGGGCGCGGCGGCGGTGCCAGCGGCAGTGGCCGTGACGAAGGCGGCCAGAAACGCAGCCGCAGATACGAGGACGGGGCGGAAAAACAAGTTCATGCGCAAGAATCGGGTGCAACCAGCATTTGTTCAAGCAAAACAATCTCCGGTGTCGTGTAGTTTTCAAAACCGGAAAAGATTGTGCGAACAAAACCGGACAGAGGTTAGAAGACAGGGACGTGAAGTAAGACGATGGGTTTGGCCTTTGGGTCTGGGGCGAAGCGAAGGTAGTAAATATCACCGTCTGGACGAAGACACCGGATGACGGTGGTGCGGGGGTGGCATCAATGGAATGACGTTGGTCGCCCACAGGGACTTTGCCGTCGTCCCCGACGCGGACGCGGGTTTGCTGGCTCCAGACGAAGGGCCACCACGGGCAGTTTGGGGCGGGGCGGATGACGGGGCGATTTTCTGCGAGGGCTTGTTGGTGGGCGGCGTTGGGTGTTTGGCCGAGTTCGCGGTGGATTTCGTGCTGGTTGGCGTGGGCTAGGAGTGGGGCGAGCCGTTGGTTGGCCCCGATCAGTGCAACGATGTGGTCGGCGGCCAGGAGCGGCACGAGACGTTTTTGCCAGTAGTCGTGGCGGCGTTCGATTTTGCCTTTGGCCTGCGGGGTTGGGGCGTAGCGGAGTTTGACCCCGTAGAAGTGAAGCGCCGCACCGAGTTGAG
>CAINDV010000800.1 GCA_903847485.1 uncultured Verrucomicrobiota bacterium | reverse complement strand
GGCCCTGTAGGAGCCGACGTAAGGAGGCTTGGAAAACACCCAAAAACAAGCCTCCTTACGTCGGCTCCTACAGGGTTTGAAGCGAGCCTATGGCGAATTGTTTATGGCCGAGTCCCTAGGACTTCGTCATTCGGCTTCAGTTGGTCTCGGGCACCGTGGATTCGACCCGGTTCAAGTGGGTCTTGGTTCTTAGAAAAAACGCCTTGCCCGCCACGGCCGGCGACGCCATGAAACCGCTCGCCAAGGTGTTCGTCGCCAGAACCTCGCAGGTGCGGCCAGGCTTGATTACCGTAGTTGTGCCCTGCTGATTGAAGAAATAGAGCCGCCCGTCACCAAAAATGGGCGAGGCGGCATAGCGGCCACCTATCCGCTCGCGCCAGACCCTTGTTCCGGTCTCCGCTTCCAGGCACGTAATGGCGCCATCATCGCTCACCATGTAGAGCAGGTCGTCCACCAGGATGGGGGAGACGGTCATCGGCACCGAAGCGTCGCACTTCCACGCGACATGCGTGTCGGTGACATCGCCCTGCCCGTCCACCCGGACCGCCCAGAGTTCGGTCTTGCCCCAGCCGGTGACGAAGAAGGCGAGGCCCTGCCGGTAGAGCGGGCGTGGGGCTGACGACCAGCAGGCGTGGTGAACCCGCCAGAGTTCCTGGCCTGTCCGTGGATCGTAAGCATACGCCGCTTTGGCCCCGGCGCTCAGCATCTGCAGCTTCCCCGCAGCGGTCACGATCAGCGGTGTGCTGTGGGCTTTGCGCAAATCGCCGTCCTTCGCCATTTGCCCCGGCACGTTCTGATCATTCCACTCCACGGAACGGTCCGTCTTCCACACCGTTCGACCGGTCTGCTTGTCGAGGGCGACGTGGTACTGCAGATCAACGCCGTCCAGGGTCAGGATCAACAAGTCCTCGAAAAGGATCAGCGACGAGGACGGGCCTCGGTAATGGCGGCAACGCAGATCCTCCCGTTTCCACAGCACCTTGCCTGTGTGAGTGTCCAGACACGCCGTCCCGTAGCTGCCAAAGTGGACATAAACCCGGCCCGACTCGATCACCGGCGAGGGCGTGGCGTAGCAGTTGACGTTGTTACCCAGCGGTTCGGGGGCGACGCAATGAAACAGCTTCTCGTTGAACCGAACTTTTCCGGTTTCAGCGTCCACCCCGATGGCGAAGAAGTCATGGCCATCCTCCGTGGCGGTCGTCAGCCACACTTGGCCGCCCTGCACCACCGGCGTGGACCAACCGCGGTAAGGGATCTCCGTCTTCCAGGTAAGGTGGTTTGTTTCACTCCAGTGCAGCGGCAGGCCGATGGGGTTGGTGTCACCGGGAGCTGAGACGTGGCCGTCGCCACACGAGCCGCGGAACTCCGGCCAGTCGGCGCCGGCGGCCGGCCAGGCACAGGCCCATAGAACCAACATCACACCAGGCAGGAATCCGCCACGATGAACCTGCGGTAACAGTTGGCCGGGAACGGAGCGCGGGCTACAGTAATGTTTCATGGGCCGCAGGATGATATGGCGATTTGATTAAGTCAACGATGCGGAACTGCCGGCCCGCAATTACAGGCTGGCGCAACGCCCGGCTCTGGGACACTCTTCCCGCCACAGATTCTCTATATGCGACATTTCATACCTTCGACTCTCGTGCTGCTGGCGCTCGTTGCTCCCGGAGCAACGCCGGCGGCTGATTCACCTCAACGCCTTGATGCCCGGATGCTGCGCTACCCGGATGTGTCGGTGAACCAGATCGCCTTCGCCTACGCCGGCGACATCTGGCTCGTGCCCAAGACCGGCGGCGCGGCGAGCCGGATAAGTTCGCCGCGCGGCGAGGAGCAGTTCCCGAAGTTCTCGCCCGACGGCCGCGAACTGGCTTTCAGCGGCAACTACGACGGCAACCTCGATCTCTATGTCATGCCTGTCGCCGGCGGCGTGCCCCGGCGAGTCACGCACCACGGTGCCGCCGACCGCCTCGTCGGCTGGTATCCCGATGGCCAGAGCCTGCTCTTTGCCACCACGATGACGAGTTACAAGGATCGCTTCAACCAACTCTACAAAGTCTCCGCTGCCGGTGGCCTGCCGGAAAAACTGCCGATGCCTTACGGTGAGTTCGGTGCCCTGTCGCCGGACGGCAAGACTATCGCCTACACGCCGATCAGCGTGGATTTCCGCACTTGGAAACGCTACCGCGGCGGCATGAACCCGGACCTTTGGCTCTTCGATCTCCAGAAGCTCACGGCGAAGAACCTCACTAAGTCCGATGCCGCCGAGTCGGTTCCTATGTGGCATGGCGACACGCTTTACTTCCTGGCTGACCGCGACGAGAACAAGCGCTTCAACCTTTGGGCCTACGATTTTAAGCCGGGTAAGTTTCGCCAGGTCACCTTCTTCAAGGAATACGATGTGCATTTCCCCAGCCTCGGGCCAAGTGACATCGTCTTTGAAAACGCCGGCCGTCTCTACCTGCTCGATCTCGCGACGGAGAAGTACAAGGAAGTAGAAATCACCGTCGTCACCGACCGCGCCACACTCAAGCCACGGCAAGAGAATGTGGCCGGCTTGATCCAACACGCGACTATCTCGCCGACTGGCAAACGGGCGCTCTTCGCGGCGCGCGGTGAACTGTTCTCCGTGCCTGCCGAGCACGGCATCGTGCGGAACCTTACCCGCACTCCCAGCGTCGCCGAGCGCACGCCCGCTTGGTCGCCAGATGGCAAGCTTATCGCCTACTTCAGCGACAAGACCGGCGAGTATGAGCTAACTGTCCGCAATGCCGACAACACTGGCGAGGAAGAGACACTTACCCGGCTCGGCCCTGGCTTCCGCTACCAGCCACAGTGGTCGCCCGACAGCAAGAAGGTGTTATGGATTGACCAGGCGATGAAGCTTTCAGTTTATAACTTCGACACCAAGACTAACCAAGTGATTGACCAGCAGAAGTGGATGTACCACGGCGAACTGAGCCAGTTCAGCGTGAGTTGGTCGGCGGACAGTCGGTGGATTGCCTACAGCGGCGACCACGCCAACCGCAACGGTTGCATCGTGCTCTACGACTGGAAGAACGGCCAACGCCACGAAGTCACCAGTGCCTTCTATAACAACGAGGAACCGGTCTTCGATCCCGACGGTAACTACCTTTACTTCCGCACCAGCCGCACGTTCAACCCGCTCTACAGCGATCTTGACTCGAGTTGGATCTACGCCAACACCTGGAACCTTGCCGTCGTCCCGCTCCGCAAGGAGGTGGCGTCGCCGCTGGCTCCCCGCAACGACGAGGAAAGTGACAAGGACAAAGACAAGAAGAAGGACGACGAGAAGAAACCGGCGGATAAGAAGGATGGCGATAAGAAGCCCGACAGCGCCGAAGTGAAGAGTGCCGGGGCCAAGGCCGCCGACGCGACAGAGGAAAAGAAAGCCGTCACTAAGGATACCGATAAGAAGGACGAGAAGGTCGCCGACAAGAAGGACGACAAGAAACCTAAGTCCGTGGAGATTGACCTCGCCGGGTTCGAGGAGCGCGTTGTGATTCTGCCGTCGAAGGCTGGCCGCTACGCCGATCTTACCGCCGTCTCCGGTAAGTTGCTTTACCGCTGGCTCCCCCGCACCGGCGGCGGCGGCGAGGGTAGCCCGATTGAGTTTTACGACCTCGAAAAGCGCGAGGTGAAGCGTGTGCTCGACGACGCTGATAGTCTCGAACTTTCCGGCAACCGCGAGAAACTCATGGTTCGCAAAGGCAACGACTACGCCATCATCGAGCCGAAGGAAGGCCAGCGGATGGACAAGAAACTCGCCACCGGCGACTTACAGGCGACGATTGATCCGGTCGCCGAATGGAAGCAAATCTTCATGGATGCCTGGCGGTTGGAGCGAGACTACTTCTACGACCCCGGCATGCACGGCGTGGATTGGAACCTCATGCGTGATCGCTACCTCACGTTGCTCAACGACTGCGTTACCCGCTGGGACGTGAGTTATGTCCTCGGCGAGTTATTGGGCGAACTCAACTCTTCCCACACTTACCGCAGCGGCGGCGATGTGGAGAAAACCTCCGACCGCGCCGTCGGCTACCTCGGCTGCGATTTCGCGCTGACTAATGGCTTCTATCAAATCGCGCGGATAGTCACCAACGCGCCGTGGGATAGCGAAGTCCGCTCGCCCTTGCTCCGGCCGGGCCTGACTAACCTACACCAAGGCGACTATCTCCTCGCGGTGAATGGCGAACCGCTCGACCCGAAGGAAGATCCTTGGGCCGCGTTCCAAGGCTTGGCCGATAAGCCGGTCCTACTCACGGTGAACAGCCAGCCCTCCAAGACTGGCGCGGTGGACGTGCTGGTACAGACTCTCGCCAGCGAGGCGCGGTTGCGCAACCTCGCTTGGATCAACGATAACCGGAAGCGCGTCGAGAAACTTAGTGACGGCAAAGTCGGCTACGTCTTTGTCCCCGACACCGGCCAGGGTGGACAGAATGAGTTAGTCCGCCAATGGCGCGGTCAGACCACGGCGCAAGGCTTGGTCATTGATGAGCGCTTCAACAGTGGTGGCCAGATACCCGACCGTTTCATTGAATTACTGGACCGGCCCCTGCGCAACTTCTGGGGCGTGCGCGACGGCCTCGACTGGCCCTGGCCGGCAGTCGCTAACTTCGGTCCCAAGACCATGCTTATCAATGGCTGGAGCGGTTCCGGCGGCGATTGCTTCCCGTTCTACTTCAAGCAGAGCAAGCTCGGACCATTAGTCGGCCAGCGCACCTGGGGCGGTCTTATCGGCATGACTGGTGTGCCGGCGCTCGTGGACGGCGGCTCCGTGACGGTGCCCACCTTTGGCATCTACAGCAAGAGTGGCGAATGGATCATCGAAGGCTACGGCGTAGCTCCTGACATCGAAGTGGTGGATGACCCCGGCCTCATGGCCCGCGGCGGCGACCCGCAACTCGAGCGCGGCGTGGCCGAAGTGATGAAATCCCTGCGCAAGAACCCACCGGCCACCGTCAAGAAGCCCAAGTATCCTGACCGGGCGAACTAAGTGCCAGCGGCGTAGGAGGGGCGTCGCGCCTGTCTCTGACATCGTCTGGGAGCGGTTTCCTGAACGGTTGTTGCTGGCGGCAAACGCTCATGCCTTTTAGTAAGGCAAGGGAGTGAAGATGGAGACAGGCGCGACGCCTGTCCTACGGCACCATCTGCCAGCGGCGTAGGGCGGGCGTCGCGCCTGTCTCTGACATCGTCTGGGAGCGGTTTCCTGAACGGTTGTTGCTGGCGGCAAACGCTCACCTTTTAATAAGGCAAGGGAGTGAAGATGGAGATAGGCGCGACGCCTGTCCTACGGTGCCATCTTGGGACGGTAGAGCACGACGACATTGCCGACGCGGGTAACTAAGTGGCTGCCGCTCTTCTCGGCGAGCAGGGGAGTGAGTTCGTGCTTCTGCTCCTTGAGGGCGTCGAACTTGACCTTCAACAGTTCGTGATGCTTCAACGCCTCGTCGAGCGCGGCGAGAAACTGCGGGCTAAGACCCTCTTTGCCGACCTTCAAGGTGGCCTTCAGCCGCTGGGCTTGGGCTTTGAATTCGCGGACTTGGGCATTGGTAAGTGAAACCATGGCGACAGTGTGCGTCATCCCAACCGCGAGGCCACGAAAAATCCGCAGCCACCTCCCGTCCGGTAGGGCGACGCTCCAGCGGAGCCGCGCCCAGAGGGGAGCGCCGACATTCTTGTCGGCGTGGCAGCCGGCCACCACCGAGGCCGACAAAAATGTCGGCGCTCCG
>CAINDV010000799.1 GCA_903847485.1 uncultured Verrucomicrobiota bacterium | reverse complement strand
GTGTGCAGGTGTTGGCCGAGGGGACCAACAGCGTGGTGGACTTGCGGGCGCTGGTGAGCTTCGTGGACGTGGCCCCCTTGCACGCTTCCCGACTGGAGGCGCGCATCGGCGGCACGATCTGGATGGGGAAAACTGCCTCCCTGGACGGGGTGGAGGTGCGGCTCAACGCGACGGGGTCTTTGGGGTTGCCGGCGTTGCGGAGCTATACGCGGGGCGCGTTGAGCGTGAACGGCCAGGCGGTGGACTGGAGCGGCGCGACCAACTTTACTGGCAGTGCGTTGAGCGTAGGTAGCGGAGGCAGTGTGAATTTGAGCAATCTGGTGGACTTACGGAACGGGGCCGTGACGTTGAGCGGCGGTGGCACCGCCAACCTGAGTGGGGTGCAACTGCTGGACGGGGCCAACCTCATCGTGAGCAATGGGGTGACATTGTCGTTGCCGGGGGTCACGAGTTACGACGCGCCGGACGTGGGCTACGCGACTTATCGGCTGCGGGCCAGCGGGGCGGGTAGCGTGTTGAGCCTGCCCAACCTGACGAACGTGATCGGAAACGCCAGTTATAGCGGCTATCTGATCGTGGAGGCGCTGGGTGGGGGGCTGGTGAATCTGAGCAATGTGGTGGCGATCAGCCAACCGTGCCTTTTGGACGGCAATCAAAACTACTATGCGCGCGGTGTGCAGGTGTTGGCCGAGGGGACCAACAGCGTGGTGGACTTGCGGGCGCTGGTGAGCTTCGTGGACGTGGCTCCCTTGCACGCTTCCCGACTGGAGGCGCGCACCGGCGGCACGATCTGGATGGGGAAAACTGCCTCCCTGGACGGGGTGGAGGTGCGGCTCAACGCGACGGGGTCTTTGGGGTTGCCGGCGTTGCGGAGCTATACGCGGGGCTCGTTGAGCGTGAACGGCCAGGCGGTCGACTGGAACGGCGTGACGAATTTCAACGGGAGCGTGTTGAGCGTGGGCAGCGGAGGCAGCGTGAACCTGAGCGGCGTGACGACGTTCAGTTCCGGTGCCCTGACGGTGGACGGCGGCGGCAGTGTGAACCTGAGCAACGTGGTGGACTTGCGCTTGACGACGGTGGTGCTGGGCGCGGGGGCGGTGACGCCCGACTTGGGGCGCGTGCGGATGCTGGATGGGGCCAATCTCACGGTGAGCAACGGGGTGACGCTGTCTTTGCCTATGGTCACGAGCTACGACGCGCCAGACGTGGGTGCCACAACTAACCGGCTGCGGGCCAGCGGAGCGGGCAGCGTGTTGAGCCTGCCCAACGTGGCGAACGTGGTGGGCAACAACCAGTATCTCGGCTACCTGATGGTGGAGGCGCTGGCGGGCGGGCAGGTGAACCTCAGCAACATGGTGACGATCACTCAGCCCTGCCTCTTTGACGGCAATGTAAACTACGCACGCGGCGTGCAGGTGCTGGCCGACGGCATCAACAGCGTGGTGGACCTGAGATCACTTTCAGGCCTCATTAGCTTGGCACCCAATTCAGCCTCCAGCCTGACCGCTCAAAACGGGGGCGTGATTCTGCTTAACGACCGCGCTTTCCTCTTGTCCAACGTCGCTATCAACATTCCTCCAGGCAATCCGGTGTTGCCTCCAACGCTGGTTGTATCCAGCACGCTGAACCTGTATGGCAAGGCGTGGCACAGCTATTGGGTGGAGCAGCGGGACACGCGGTTCGCGGACAGCCCGTGGGTGTTCACGGCGCGCGTGCCGCTCACCAACGCCTTCCAGGCTTTCGCGTCCGCGCCACCGGCAAACACCGCCTACCGCGTATCGGAGTTCGTGGCGGACCCGGCCATCCTGGATTTGAACCGGGTCAGCAAGACGAACGTGCAAATGGTCCTCTACGGCGCGCTGTCCAAGAGCTTCGAGGTGCAAACCACCAACAGCTTTGACCGGTTGCCGCCCGCCTGGAGCACCTGGGCCACTACCGGGGCGATGACGAATAGCTTCCGCATCTTCCCGCCCTTCACGCCATCCGGGCCGCAGCGGTTCTACCGAGGAAAGGAGCTATGAGCGACTCCACAGCCACGCCAGATATGGCAGCAAATCAGGCTGTCCCACCTAAGTCAGCGGATACGGCGGGAGCCAAGAAGTTTAATCCCGACGAACTGCGAGTGCTTGAGATGCTCCACAAGCATACGGTCGGGGAAGTGGTGGAGATGCGGAGCACAGCAGTTCGTGTTCTCTTTTGGTCAGTCACTGTCACCATGTTGGTCGTTGGATGGATCGTGAGTGCCCACAATGCGGACAAGCCTATGTCTTGTCACCAGAAGTGGCTGTTCACGGTTGCGATAGCGATATTTGCCAGTTTCACAACCGCGCTGCTCTGTCAGCTTCGCAGTTACTTCGATGATGTGGCAGGCGTGATAAACCGGATTGACTGGTTACTTGGCGCACACGAGCCCGGGAGGTATTGCGCGACAGACACGCTCTATCCGAAGGCATGGCAGAAGTTCGGTTCAAGAGAATACCGCGAACCGATATTTACGTTGGGCTTTTGGGGATTGTTCCTGATCGCAGCTTTCGCGACGGCTGCGGTCTGGATTCGGTAACATCAATCAGTGTCGGCGGCGCGGTATCTTGGCAGGAGCATGGCTGCCGCAGGCGGCTTTCTTCCCGCGCAACTGCTTGTCAGCCCGGCGGAAGCGAATGAGGTGTTTTTGAAAACCCCGCCGCGCTTCCGTGCGAATGCGCTGCTCCTTGCGCTGCCGCTCGACGGCCAGCGAGAGTTCGCTCAACTGCTCCTTGAAGAACGTCTCTTGCGTCTTGCGCGCCAGCGGAATCTTCTCGAAGCCAGCGTGCGTGACGATCACCGCATCCCAGTTGCCCGTCGCGATGCGACTCATCAGCGTCTTGCGCTTCAGTTTCTCGAAATCGTCCTTAGTTGCGACCAGGATGTTAGCACCCGGATAGAGTGCCAGAAACTCGGAGGCGAATTGTCCCAGCATGTGATTGGGCACCACGATGAGAGGCTTGCGCGCCAGACCCAGGCGGCGCAATTCCATCGCCGCCGACACCATGAGGGCGGTCTTTCCCGAGCCAACCACCTGGGCCAGCAGACAGTTGGGCGTCTGCAAAATGCGCCACACGCCGGCCCTCTGGTGGGGCCGGAGGGTGAAGGCGGCGCTGGCACCGGGCAGCGTCAGGTGATCCCCATTGAAGGTGCGCAGGCGAGTATGATTAAACTCATCGTTGTATCTGCGCACCAGGCGTTCGCGGCGCTCGTCATCCTGCCAGAGCCATGGTTTGAAGCGCTCTTTGAGTTTCTCCTGCTTGTCGCGGGCGGCTTCGGTGGCCGAACCATTGATAACATCGCGGTCCGTGTC
>CAINDV010000798.1 GCA_903847485.1 uncultured Verrucomicrobiota bacterium | reverse complement strand
GCCGAGCCTTTCGACAAGATCGAACTGCCGCTGTCGTTGAGGCTCGGCCGGAGCCTCGCCATACCGCTGGGCGACTTTTCAAACACGCTCTTAACGGAAACGGCCCAGCCGTCAAGACGACGACTGGGCCGTTGAGCAGAGTCGGAGAGAGTTACACCGTGTAAGTGCTGCTGGCCGTGGTGCCGCCGGTGCCGGTCCAGTTAGTGTGGGAGAACTGGCCGCGCGGTTGGTCCACGCGCTCATAAGTGTGAGCGCCGAAGTAATCGCGTTGGGCTTGGAGCAGGTTTGCCGGCAGGCGTTCGGTGCGGAGGCCGTCGAAGAACGCCAGCGCCGTGCTAAAGGCCGGGATCGGGATGCCTTTCTTGACGGCAGTGCTGACGACTTTGCGCCAGGAGCGGGTGCAACTCTTAATGGCTTTCCTAAAGAACGGATCGAAGAGAAGGTTCTCCAGCTTGGGCTTCTTATCGAAGGCAGTCTTGATGTCGCCCAGGAAGGCGCTGCGGATGATGCAACCGCCCCGCCACATCAGCGCGATGCCGCCGTAGTTGAGGTTCCAACCGTACTGCTTGGCCGCCGCTTGCATGAGCATGTAGCCCTGCGTGTAACTAATAAGCTTGGAGGCGTAGAGCGCCTGGCGGATGGCGGCGATCCACTGGGCGCGGTCGCCGATGATCTTTGAGTTGATGGGCTTGAAGACTTTCGCGGCCGCCACGCGTTGGTCTTTCATGGCGGAGACACAGCGGGAATAGACGGCTTCGGCAATCAGTGTGATGGGGATGCCGAGGTCGGCGGAGGAAATGACGGTCCACTTACCAGTGCCCTTCTGGCCAGCGGTGTCGAGGATCTTGTCCACCAGCGGCGTGCCGTCGGTGTCTTTGTAGGCAAGGATGTCGCGGGTGATTTCGACGAGATAGGAGTCGAGTTCGCCTTTGTTCCAATCGGCAAAGACGGTGTGCATCTCGTCGGGCGTCATGCCAAGGCCGTCCTTCATGAGTTGGTAGGCTTCACAGATGAGTTGCATGTCACCATACTCGATGCCGTTGTGGACCATCTTCACGAAATGGCCCGCACCGCCTTCGCCCACCCAGTCGCAACAGGGTTGCGTAGAGGCACGGGCAGCCTGCCCGTCAGACGGGCTGGAAGCCTGTCCCACTACCTTGGCTGAGATAGCCTGGAAGATAGGCTTAACGTGGGGCCACGCGGCGGGACTGCCGCCGGGCATGATGCTGGGGCCGCGGCGCGCGCCTTCTTCGCCACCGGAGACACCGGTGCCGATGTAAAGGAGGCCCTTGGACTCGACGTATTTCACGCGGCGGACGGTGTCCTCGAAGAGTGAGTTGCCGCCGTCAATGATGATGTCGCCGGGTTCGAGGACCGGGAGGAGTTGCTCGATGAATTCGTCCACGGCGGCCCCGGCCTTGACCATGAGCATGACGCGGCGAGGGCGCTTGAGAAGGGCGACCATCTCGGCGAGCGAGTGGGTGCCGATGACCTGGGTGCCTTTGGCTTCATTGGCGAGGAAGGCGTCCACCTTCTCGACAGTGCGGTTGTAGGCCACGACGGTGAAGCCGTGGTCGTTCATGTTAAGGATCAAGTTCTGGCCCATGACGGCCAGGCCGATGACGGCGATGTCTGCGTGCGGTTCCATGTTGTTCATTTGCTAAATCGTTAAATCGTTAATAACGGAGGCATGACGATACCTTGGACGGGCGCGGAGGCGAGCAGAAAAGCGCTGCGGAGCGGGCACCGGCGATCCAAGCCTTGCCTCCGTAGTGGCCAAGTGTCTTGCCGGCCACTGCTCGAGGCGGTGCCCGGATGCGCCCAGGCGGCGCGATCACCGCAGCAATTCTCACTATGGCCTTGGCAACCCCCCGCCGGGTGCACTGCCGTTTAGTTAGGCGGTTCATGCTCTTTGAAAACTTCAGCTCTGGTAGGGCGACGCTCCTGCGGAGCCGGCGCTGGGAGAAGGTT
>CAINDV010000797.1 GCA_903847485.1 uncultured Verrucomicrobiota bacterium | reverse complement strand
TGACGGCGCCCAAGACGCAGCGGAGCCGAAGGCGACGGACGGCGGCACGGGTTAGCCGCCACCCTTTTCTTTCGGGTGGGACACCCGCTGACTCTCACCGTCGAACTCCAGGATGATGGCGTGATGCACCAGTCGGTCCACCGCTGCCATCGTCGTCATCGGATCCTTGAAAATCTGGTCCCACTTCGAGAACACCAGATTGCTGCTCACCAGCACGCTGCGCCGCTCGTAGCGTTCCGCCAGAAAGGTGAAGAGCACTTCCATCTCCTCCCGCGATTGTTGCACGTAGCCCAGGTCGTCCAGGATGATGGCCTCAAAGCGGTCCAGCTTCTTTAGGGCCGCCTCCAGACGCAGGTCTTTCTTGGCCGCCAGGAGTTGCTGCACCAGCTTGAACGTCGGCGTGAAATAGACCGCATATCCACGCCGCAACACCAACTCCCGGCCCAAGGCGCAGAGGAAGTGCGTCTTGCCCCGCCCTGGCAACCCAAAGACCAGCACGTTCTCCGCCCGTTCTACAAAGCCCCCTTCCAAGAGCGTCGGCAACTGGCGGCGCACCTTGGCCGGTAGTTGTCCTTCCGCCAGGTTGCCCAGGGTCTTGCCCGACGGCAGCTTGGACTCGCGCAACAACCGTTGCTGTTTGCGCTCCCGCCGGTCCGCCGCCTCCGCCTCGCAGAGTTGCAGCAGGAACTTGCGGTAGCCCCAGTTCTGCGCCTCGGCGCTGGCCAGCATCTCCCCACAGCGCGCCGCCATCGTCGTCAGGCAGAACTCCCGCAGCAGCAGCTCCAGACTCTCAGCGGGCATGGGTCACCTCGCTTTCCAACAGCGTGTCGTAGGCGCACAGGCTGGGCGTCAACTCCGCCAGCGCGATGACTTTCCCGCTCGCCGGCACCAACGCGGCGCGCACTTGGAGGGCCCGCCACTTGCCCGTCCGCGCCAATTGCGCCTGTAGCACCGGCTCGACTGCTTCCACCGTTTTCTCCGCCGCCAACTGGAGCACTTGCAGATACTCCAGGACGCCAGGCCGCTCCCCGTGGTCGGCCACCAGCCGGTCATGCGCTCCCCGAAACACCGGGCTCGGATACAGCGCCTCCCGATGCCGGTAGTGGAGGAAGGCGCCGGGCTTGCGCAGCAGCGCCGTGATGAGGTGCCGGAAGTCCACCTGGGTCCGCCGCGCTCCGCGTAGCCGCGGCAGCTCCAAGAGAAACTCCCGGCCCAAATACACCTGGAGCACCGCCTCGTGCAGTTCCACCCGCAGCGTGTGCCCAATCAAACGCGAAGGCACCGAGTAGGCATGCCCCTTCACCCGGATCAAACTTTGCGAACTGACCACCGGCGCATATTCCCGGTACTCCGCCAGTCGCCCCGCGGGCAGCGGACGCATCACCGCCAACTCCTCCACCAAGCGCGGTTGGCGCGGGGCGTTGGCCGCGCGCAACACGCCCACCACAAACCGGTCGTACTCTTCCACCGAGGCAAACTCCCGACTGCCCCGCAGCAGCAGATGCTGCCCGAGCCGCCGCTTCAAGTGCCGGTTGCCCGACTCCACATCGCCCTGCTCGTGCGGACAGCCCACGTTAATCGTCAGCGGCGTCAGGTCGTAGTGCGTGCAGAGTTCCAGGTAGTCGGAGTTATACCCGCGCGGGCGCTTCGGCATCGCCTCCAACTCGTGCGTGGCGGCGCTGCTGTTGTCGGTGCCCAGGTGCGGCGGACACTTGCCCAATTGCGCCAGCGCCGCTTGCAGTCCGCTCACCAGACTCAAGAAGGACTCCGAGAGGCAGCGGGTCGCCCACTCCCAATTCGAATACGGCAGCACGCAATGGCAGAAGAGATGGTCCAGCACTTCGCCCTGGATCGTGACCTGCAACTCCTGGGCGTAAGTCCAGTCCAACTGCATCAACTCCCCCGGCTTTCGCTCCTGGGCAAAGAACACTTCCTGCTCCGGGCCGTGGGTAGCCCGCCACTGCCGGACCCGCCGGAAAAAGGTGCGCAGGTGATGCTCCGCCAACCCGCTATCCGGGCGCGCCAGAAAATGCTCGAAGAGCGTCTTGGCCTCCAACTCCGGCGCGTCCCGCAGCATGGCCGTGACCGCGTCCCAGACCTGCGCCAGCGGATCGGGCCGTGTCCGCCAAGCGTGCGGGGCTTGCTGTTGGGCCGGGCTTTGGCCCGCCTCGATGTATTTGCGCGCGGTCTGGCGGTCCATATCCGCCTTCAGCGCGCTGGTCGTTATCTTGCCTGTCTTTTTGTATTCACTCATGAGCCGTTGGTATTGTTGATTGGTAATCATTGCGTCGCCGCTTGGCACCCGACGGACCACAAGATCCGTTGGCCAAACCGCTCCGCCATGCTACCGGCTCACTGGTGATTTTTAATTGGCAGCACTGGGGAATTTTAATTGTCACTCTTCACGGCGTTCCTGTGTGGCTTTGCGGGCATTCAGAACCGCGGCACGGAGGAACTTCAGGCCAGCTACATCGAAGGGTGGGCGCGGGTGTTCCAGCAGGACAGCCGGGTGCTGGTGCGGGCGGCCTCCGCCGCGCAGCGCGCCGCCGACTACATCCGCGGCAAGGTGCCCGCCGAAGAACCCAAGCCCACGACCGAACCGGAGCCCGAGAGCCGGTCCGCTTAACCCCCGGAAGGCCACCCCCCAGGACGGCCTTCCCTTCTCCAACCCAAGCAGATTCAAGAGGGTCAACTGGGAGCAGGAACCAGGTGCGCGTCAGCGGCCCCGCACCGGACGTGGCGAGCTTCCAACCACCCGCCGCGGC
>CAINDV010000796.1 GCA_903847485.1 uncultured Verrucomicrobiota bacterium | reverse complement strand
CGTAACACACCGGGATGAGGAACAGGCCGATGGCCGTGGAGATGGTCATGCCATACACCACGCCGGTGCCCAAGGTGCTCCGCGACGCGGCCCCGGAACCGGTGGCCAGCATCAGCGGCACGCAGCCGAGAATGAACGCGAAGGACGTCATCAAGATGGGCCGCAAGCGCAACTTCGAGCCTTGCACCGCTGCCTCGAGAATCTCGACGCCCTCCTCGCGTTTCATTTTGGCGAATTCGACGATGAGGATCGCGTTCTTGGCCGCCAGCCCAATGAGCATCACCAAGCCAATTTGCGCATAGACGTTCAAGTCGAAGCCGCGCGCCAACATGCCCACCATCATGCCGAGGATGACGGTCGGCGTAGCCAGCAAGACCGCGAAGGGCAGCCCCCAACTCTCATACTGCGCCGCCAGCAGCAGGAAGACGAACAGGATCGCCGCGCCGAAAATGATCGGCGCCTGGCCCTCGGACTTCTTCTCCTGGAGCGTCAGGCCGGACCATTCGTAGCCGATCTCCGGCGCGCTCCTCTTTAACTCCGCCATGACTTCCTCGATGGCCTTGATCGCCTGGCCGGAACTGTAGCCGGGCGCGGTTGCGCCCATCATTTCGGCGGCGTTGTAGAGGTTGAAGCGGGAGACGAAGTTCGGGCCGCTCATCGTGGTGATCTTGACGAGCGTGCTAAGGGGCACCATGCCGCCACTGCTGTTGCGGACGTAGAAGTGGCCGATGTCGTCCGGCTTGTCGGTGAACTCCTGCTCGGCCTGCAGGAAGACTTTATAGACGCGTCCGAAACGGACGAAGTCGTTCACGTAAAGACCGCTTAGGTAGGTTTGCAGCGTCTGGAAAATGCTGTCCACCGGCACGCCGAGCGTGCGGGACTTCTCGCGGTCAAGCTCAACCTTTACCTGCGGCGTCGCCGGATTGAAGGTGGTGCTCACCCGGGCAATTTCCGGGCGCTTGGCGACCGCGGCCTGGAGCTGCTGGACGTAACCAGCCAGTTGCTGGATCGAACCGCCGGACTGGTCCTGCAATTGCATGGTGAAGCCGGAGACGTTGCCATAACCCGGCAGGGGCGGCGGGCCGAAAGCAAAGGCCCGCGCGCCGGGGATGGCGGCGAATTTCTTGTTCCACTCGGCTACGAGGGCCTTGGCATGCAGCGCGGGCGACTTGCGCTCCTCCCAGTCCTCCAGGCCCACAAACATCATCCCCGCGTTGGGAAAGTTCAGGGAGTTGAGGATGTTGAAGCCGGCGAGACCCACAGCCGAACGAACCCCTTCGGTGCTCGAGACAATGGTTTCCACCTGCTTGAGAATTTCGTCGGTTCGTTGGAGCGACGCGCCTTCAGGCAGTTGGACGGAGACGAAGAGGTAGCCCTTGTCCTCGTCCGGGATGAACCCGCCGGGCACGAACTTGCCGAGGATCCAGATACCAGCCAGCACCGCGCCGAGTAGCAGCATCGAGCGCGTGGCCTTGCGAACCAAGCCACCAACGAATCCCCCGTAGGTGGTGCTCAGCCAGTCGAAGAACCGGTTGAACAATTTGAAAAACGCTGCGATCGGCCCGCGTCCGGGCGTCGGTTTCTTGAGTAACAAGGCGCAAAGCGCGGGACTGAGCGTCAGGGCGTTGATCACCGAGAAAACCACTGCGACGGCGATGGTAAGGGCGAACTGGCTGTAGAGCTGGCCGGTCACGCCGCCCATGAACGCCACCGGGACGAACACGGCGCAGAGCACCAGACCGATGGCCACGACCGGCCCGGATACTTCCTTCATCGCCAGTTGAGTCGCCTCCACGGGTTCTTTGCCGTGCTCGAGGTGGTGTTGCACCGCCTCGACCACCACGATGGCGTCGTCCACCACGATGCCAATGGCCAGCACCAGGCCGAACATCGTCAGCACGTTCACGCTGAAACCCAGCATGGGGAACATAATGAAGGCGCCCAGCAGCGAGACGGGCACCGTACACATGGGGATGATGGTGGCGCGGAAGCTTTGCAGGAAGATATAGACCACTATAAGCACGAGGATGATCGCCTCTTCGAGCGTCTTCACGATCTCCTCCATCGAGGCTTTGATCGGCAAGGTGGAATCCATCACTACGTCGTAAGCCATGTCCGGCGGGAACAGTTCCTTGGCATCCTTGAGAATCCTCTTCACCTTGTCCGCAGTCGCGATGGCATTCGCGCCTGGAGCGAGGTAGATGCCGAGGGCGCCTGACGATGACTGTTTCCCTGACTGATTGAATCGGGCGCGCAAGTCGTAGGTCTGTGCGCCAAGTTCCACGCGGCCGACGTCCTTGATCTTCACCTGCGACCCGTCGGGGTTGGAGCGAATGATGATTTCCGCGAACTCCTTGGGATCCTTGAGCAGGCCGGCGGCGCGCACGTTGAACTGCATTTCCTGCCCCGGGGGCGCCGGCTCGGCGCCAATGCGCCCGGCGGGTGACTGGGCGTTTTGCTCCTTGATGGCGTTCTGAATGTCTGAGGGGGTAATACCCAGAACCGCGAGCTTGTCGGGCCGCAGCCAGACGCGCATGGAGTAATCCTGGGCGGTGAAATTCTTCACGTCGCCCACGCCCTTCACGCGCTTGATGGCGTCCACCAGGTTGATGTCGCAGTAATTGCCCAGGAACACCGCGTCGTATGTGTTGCTGGGCGAATAGAGGCCGACCACCATCAGGATGTCCGGGCTGGAGCGGTTGACGATGACGCCCTCGCGCTTGACCGCATCCGGCAGTTGCGCGTCCGCCTGGCCCACGCGGTTCTGCGCGTTCACCTGCATGATGTCCACGTCCGTGCCCACGTCGAAATACACGTTCAGCGTGAGCTTGCCGTCGTTGGCACTGTAGGACTGCTGGTAGAGCAGCTTGTCCACGCCGTTGACCTTGGACTCGATGGGCGTGGCCACGGATTCCATGACCGCTTCCGCCGCAGCGCCGCGATAGGTCGTGGTGACCTGAATCATTGTCGGGCTGACCGGCGGATACTCCGAGATGGGCAGCCGCAACAGGGAGATCAAACCGACGATCACCGTCAGGATGGCAATGACCATCGCGACGATGGGGCGGCGGATGAAGAAGTCGGCCATACAATTATTCCTTGCCGCGCTTGGCCGCGCCGTCCTTGGCGGGCTGGACCTCGGCGTGCTGGGCGGCCTCGGCCATCTGCGCGGCGGTCTTCGGCTGCACCGGCGTGCCCTCGCGCACCTTCTGCAGACCCTCGGTGATGATGCGCTCGCCCGCCTCCAACCCTTTCACAATCAGCACGCTTTCCCCAATCGTTTCGCCCACCTCAACAGCGCGTTGGCTCGCCTTGTCGTCCGCGCCAATTACCCAGGCAAAATTCTTGCCTTGGAGTTCCGTCACCGCCCGCTCCGGCACCAGGATGCTGTCGGGGCGGATACCCACTTCCACCTTGATGCGGGCAAACATTCCGGGGCGAAGGCCCTTCTCCTTAGCGGGGTTGGGGAACGAGGCACGCACTCGCAGAGTGCCGGTCTTCACATCCATGGCGCGGTCCAGGAACACAATTCGCCCCTTGTCCGGATGCTCTGCGCCGTTCGCCAGGATCAGAGTGATCAGCAGGTCTTCCAGGTTCGTGCCCGTGCGGCGGCTCTCAGCTTGGGCCTTGAGATACTGGGCTTCGCCTATGTTGCAGTAGAACCAGATAGGGTCGAGCGTGGACATCGTAGCCATCAGGGTCGGCTCCCCTTTGCCCACCAGGCTCCCCACGGAAACCTGCTTGGCACCGATCAGGCCGTTCGTCGGCGCGCGGACCACACAGTAACTCAGGTCCAACTGGGCGGACTCCACCCGCGCCCACGCCGAAGTAACCGACGCCTTGCCCACGTCCGCCGAGGCGAGGGCGTTGTCCAGATCCTGCTTCGGGATGGCGCGATTCGTGGCGAGCGGCGCGAGCCGGGTCACGTCCGCCTGGTACTTGGCCAGTGCGGCATTTGCCTCGGCCAGCATCCCGTTGGCGGCGTTGAGCCTCTGTTGGTAGGGCCGGTCGTCGAGCCTGAAAAGCAACTCGCCTTGCTTCACTTCCGTGCCTTCGGCAAACGGCATTTGCTCTACGAAAGCCTCGACGCGCGCCCGCACCTCGATGTTCTGCGGCGAGTCCAGTTGCCCGATGAACTCGGTCACAATCGGGACGTTGGTCGCCATAAGTTCCATCACCTGAACCGTCAGCGGTGGCGGTGGCGGCGCAGCCTCTTGCTTACAGGAGATGACGGTGATGGCCGTGACCGCAGCCAGCGCCGCCAGCAAAATCGCGGTCACGCGAAAGCGGCGCAGGGCCTGGTCCGGCGACGCCGGGACAGTGGCTTCAGAAAAAGCTCGATTCATAGGTCTTTGTTTGCAGAACAATCAGTAACGGCCACCCCCTCACCCGCCTTTAGGCCACCCGTCTCACCATCCGATGGGGTAAGGGGCGTTCGTAGGATTTAACCGAGAATGCCAGATGCGTCAAGAACGGGCTTCGCTCCTCAGCCAACGGGCTGTTGACGTGACGCGCGAGCACCCGACCGGAATGAAACAAGGATTTAAACATAGCGGGCAGTGTCGCGAAAAACCGGCCGGGTCCCACCTTCATTCGCGAAATAATATGTGGTGCGGCAGGCGCAAAGAACCCAATGAATCGGGGGCTTTGCAACCTGCGCACCACATCTTCCGCCTCACCACATAT
>CAINDV010000795.1 GCA_903847485.1 uncultured Verrucomicrobiota bacterium | reverse complement strand
GCCCGGCAGGGCGAAAGAAAATAGCCCAGCGTTTCAACGCTGGGACACGGACACCCAAATTGAATCAAGTCCCGTCAGGGACGACAGAACGGTCGGTTGACCATGGGATTTCTGTCGTCCCTGACGGGACTGATTCCACCCTCGCACCCCAAACCCAGCGTTGAAACGCTGGGCTATTGCCGGTCGCCCTGCCGGGCTGGAGACGCACTTGCCAGAGAACGGGTTCTTCTCATGGCTGTTTGCCACCATCCGCCACTCGCGCCAGCGCCTCCGACAGCGTCGGCACTTGCTCATCGGTCACCGTCCGCATGTCCAGCCGCACGAGGTCGTCTGCGATGCGACCGAAGATGCAGGCTTCATCCATGCGCAGGCGACGGCTGAGTTCGTCGGCGCTGAGGCCGGGGAGGGAGACCTTCACTTCCATGCTCGGAAGCGCCTCCGTCGGCAACGAGCCGCTGCCGAGGTAGGCGGAACTTTCTCCCAACTCCGCCTTCGCCTGGGGCGCGGCGGCGGCAAGCAGGCGAAGCAGTTCCGCGCCGCGCGTCCGGAGCGTTTCCAGCGGCGTGCTGACCATCCGGTAAGTCGGGTGCTCGCGCCGCAGCCGGGCCGGATCGCGGAACAGGTGGAGCGTCCGCTCCAGCACCATGAGGCAGGTTTTGTCCACGCGGACGGCGCGCATGAGCGGGTGTTTGCGGAGGCGGTCCACCAACACCTTCTTGCCGACGATGATGCCCGCCTGCGCGGCGCCGATGAGTTTGTCGCCGCTGAACAGCACCAAGTCCGCGCCGGCTTCGATGGACTCGCGCACGGTCGGCTCGGCGGGCAGGCCGAATTGCGTGAGGTCCAGCAGCGCGCCCGCGCCGAGGTCGTCAATCATCACCAGCCCGCGACTGTGCGCCAGCTCGGCCATCGCCGGCAGCGGCACTTCGCTGGTGAAGCCGACGACGCGGTAATTGCTCGGATGCACCCGCATGAGGGCGGCGGTGTTCTCGGTGATGGCCTTCTGGTAATCCTTGAGATGCGTGCGGTTGGTAGCGCCGACCTCGACGAGCCGTGCGCCGCTTTGCGCCATGACTTCCGGCAGCCGGAACGAGCCGCCGATCTCTATGAGTTGCCCGCGCGACACGATCACTTCGCGCCCGGCGGCCACGCCGGCGAGCACGAGCATCGTGGCGGCGGCGTTGTTGTTGACCACGGTGGCGGCCTCCGCGCCGGTGAGTTCGGTGAGGATGGCTTCCACCAATTCATCCCGCTCGGCCCGCTCGCCCGTCGCAACGTCCACGGCGAGGGTGCAACAGCCCTTCATCTCCGCGAGCATCGAATCCACGACCGCCTCCGGGAACACCGCCCGGCCCAGGCCAGTGTGCAGGATGATGCCGGTGGCGTTGATGGCGTGGCGGACGCGCGGCGTAGTGGCTTGACGAAGCAAGCTCTCCGCCTGCGCCAGGATTGTTTCCGCCGCGATGCCTTCCTGCCCCGCTCCCGCGAGCACCTGCTGGCGGGCGAGATCCACCGCCCGCCGGATGCATTCCGTGATGACCGCCGGCGGATGAACTTTCTGCCACCGCTCGACTTCCTGGCTCTTCAGCAACACGGTGATGGAGGGAAGTTGTTTGAGCAACTCCGGTTTCTCATTGGCATTCATTGTTTGCGCGACACGCGGCGGCGAGCATGAAGCACGCGCCAGAGGCGGTCAACTGCCCTTCGCCCCTGCCGGTGGCGCAGAAAGCCATCGGGTTCCCGCGCACTGGCTTGTCGGATTCGTTCGCCGGGCTTGACAAAGCTGGCAGAACGGGCGCAGGTTGGCGGTGAACCGAACGAAAGACGGCAATGAAAAGCACTGCTTTTATTTGTGGCCTCGCCGCGTGTGCCGTGGCAGGTGAACTTTGGGCCAAGGAATATCCCCTCACGCTGACGCCGCTCACGGTCGAAGAAGCCGCGGCCCTGCCCGCCGGGGCCGGGGTTTACGCCCAACTCCAGTTGACGAAGCCGGCGGAGTTGAAACGCGAGCCGCCGGGCGCGGCGGGGCAATCGATCTACGGCGTAATCGGCCGGGCCCAGGGAAACTCCGGGATGATCTTCCGGTTGGACGGGACCACGGGTGAGAAGGGCGGCCACGACCGGTTGCTGCTGGACTTGAACCAGAATGGCGACCTCACGGATGAGGCCCCGATTAAAGTGACGGGCACGCCGAAGATCGCGCGCAGCGGCAGCTACACGACGGAGACGGCCTGGTTCGGCCCGATCCAAGCGCCCGCCGCCCGGCGCATTGCCCCCGGAACGCCCACTTATTTCGCGCAACTCTATTACTGGCGAGTGACGGGTTCTCAGCGGGGCTGAGCGCCCGGCGGGGCTACGAACGGCGCGCGGCGAGCCGGCCGAATCTTGGTAGGTTGGACGGTGTTTGTCCCACCGGGGGTGCTACACCGGTGGGCAATTATGTTGCT
>CAINDV010000794.1 GCA_903847485.1 uncultured Verrucomicrobiota bacterium | reverse complement strand
GTGGTAGGGCGAGGCTTCTGCCGAGTCTCAACGACAGCGGTAATGAGCCTACCGGACAGCTCGGCAGGAGCCTCGCCCTACCACGCCAGGCGTTTTCATACACGGTCTTAAACACGAACGCCGACGCAGACACAGTCCGTCGGCGACAGGCTGGCCAGCAAGGCGCGCACGCTTTCCCGTTGCCCTGGCAAGATGAGGTCCGGAGCGATCTCCGCCAGTGGTGCCAGCACGAAACGCCGTCCTGCGGCACGCGGATGCGGCAGCGTCAGCCCGGCCGAGGTTGCGACTGCGGCACCGAAAGCAATCAAGTCGAGGTCGAGCGGGCGGGCTTCGTTGAGGACCCTCTTGGGGCGGCGGCCAAACTCTCGTTCCAGTGTTCGCAATTTGGTAAGGAGGCTCGCCGGAGTTTCGCCGGGCAATGCACAGAGGCCGACCACGGCGTTGAGAAAGTCCGCCGAGCCAGGCGGACAATCCACCGGAGCAGTGCGCCAGAGGGAAGACCGGAGCAGCGGGCGGGTGGAGAGTGCGGCGAGCCGATCAGCGACTTCGCACAGGAGGCGGGGCGAATCGCCGAGGTTGGAGCCGAGCGCGATGAAGGCGAGCGTTTCCGCCGCGGCGACCGGCCTGGCGGTGTCCGCGCTCACTTCAAACCGAGCACCTCCATCATGCTGTAAAGGCCGGGCTTTTGCTTCACCACCCAGGCAGCCGCACGCAAAGCGCCGTGCGCAAACGTCTCGCGGCTGGAGGCCTTGTGGGTCAGTTCCAAGCGCTCGCCGAGCGTGGCGAACATGACGGTGTGATCGCCCACCACGTCGCCGCCGCGCACGGAATGGACGCCAATCTCTTCCGGCGTGCGCTCGCCGACGATGCCTTCGCGTCCGTAGCGGGCCGCTTCTTCGAGTGGCATTTCGCGAACCTTGGCGAGCACTTCCGCCAGCGCCATGGCTGTGCCGCTGGGGGCGTCCTTTTTGAAACGGTGGTGCATTTCCACGATTTCCACGTCGAAGTCCGGCCCCAGAATTTCCGCTGCCTTGCGGGTCAGCCAGAACAGCGTGTTCACGCCGGTCGAGAAGTTGGAGGCCATCACCAGCGGGACGGCGTGGGCGTGGTGAACGATGGCCGTGCGCTCCTCCGGCGCGTGGCCGGTGGTGCCTATGACCATCGCTTTGTGATGCCGGGCGCACAGCGCGGCCAACGCCACCGTCGCCTGGTGCGCGCTGAAATCCACGACGACGTCGCAGCGGTCAATTGCCGCGAGGAGATCGTCGCCGATGTCAATCTGCGCCGCGACTTCCACTTCGGGATGCAAGGGGGCGCAGGCGAGCAAAGCCTTGCCCATGCGGCCTTTGGAACCAGTGATGAGGATGCGAGTCATGCGTGGAATAGGAGGTGAAGGCTCAATCGGCGGACGGTTAGCGGGAGCGTTTGGCGGAGTTGGGGCCCAAGCCGAAGCCTTTCAGCGTGTTCGCGAGCTTCTCCCGGTTGGTGGCACCCATCGGGACCAGCGGCAGCCGGTATTCCTCAGCGATCAAACCCATCATCGCCAGCGCGGCCTTGACCGGGATTGGGTTGGATTCAAGGAACAGATCCTTGAAGAGCGGGTAAAACTTCGCGTGGAATTTCTGCGCCGCAGTGACGTCGCCACGGGCAAACGCCCAAACCATTGAGCTGACTTCTTTGGGGATGACGTTTGACGCCACACTGATGACGCCGTGCGCGCCCACCGCCATGAACGGGAGCGTCAACGAATCGTCGCCGCTGAGGATGGCAAACCGGGATCCCAAGGCCGCGCGCAGTTGGCTCACGCGGTCCGCGTTGCCGCCGGCTTCCTTGAGGCCCACGATGTTCGGGCACTCGGTCGCCAGGCGCTGTACGGTCTCCACGGCGATTTCGATACCGCACCGACCGGGGATGCTGTAGAGGATGATCGGCAACTGGGTCGCTTGGGAGATGGACTGGAAGTGCTGGAAGACCCCTTCCTGTGTGGGCTTGTTGTAGTAAGGTGCCACCTGGAGCGAGCCGTTAGCGCCGACTTGCTCGGCGGCCTGCGTCAGGCGGATGGCTTCGCTAGTGGAGTTCGCCCCGGTGCCGGCGATGACGCGGATCTTGCCCGCCGCCAGCTTGACCGCCTGGGAGATGACGCTCAGGTGCTCGTCAAAGTCCAGCGTCGCTGATTCGCCGGTGGTGCCGACGGCCACGATGCCGTCCACGCCGCCCTTGATCTGCAGCTTGATGAGTTGCTCCAGCGCTTGGTCGTCCACTTTGCCCTTCCGAAAGGGCGTCACAATTGCCGTGTATGTTCCAGTGAATTGCATGATGTTGAATATGTCTGCGGGCATCATCCAGCAAAGGCGCACGCTTGGCGAGTCTGGAGTTTTGGCGGGGCGAATTCCATCTTGACATGGAGGGACACGCTCACAAGGATGTCCAAAGTTGTCCATTCCGAGGTTGGGATGGGAATTCGTCACTATGCAATTAACCGTCAAAGACGCCGCCGAGTTGCTCACCATCTCGGAGAAGACCGTTTACCGGTGGATTGAAGAAGGCAAGTTGCCGGGCTTTCGCCTCAGCGGACAGTACCGCTTCAACCGCGCCGAACTGCTCGAATGGGCGACGGCCAACCGGCTGAATGTTTCGCCGCGCATCTTCGAGGAATCCGCCGCCGACACCGGGCCGCTGCCATTACTCAGCGAGACTCTGCAAGCCGGCGGGGTCTTCTACCGATTGAGCGGCACGGACAAGCCGTCCGTCTTGCGCAGCCTGGTGGAAACCCTGCGCCTGCCCGAGGAAGTGAATCGCGAGTTCCTGCTACAGGTGCTCCAGGCCCGCGAAGACCTCGAACCCACCGCTCTCGGTGACGGCATCGCCATCCCACATGTGCGCAATCCGGTCGTGCATCACCTGCCTCGCGCCATCCTGACGCTTTCCTTCTTGGAAACGCCGGTGAACTTCGGGGCGCTCGACGGCCAGCCGGTGCATGCCCTCTTCACACTCATCAGCCCGACGATCAAGGCGCACCTTCACCTGCTGGCGCGGCTGGCCTTTGCGCTGCGAGACGCGGAATTCAAGGCGCTCATCGCCCGGCAGGCCAGCCGCGACGACATCCTCGCCACGCTCCACCGCATCACCCAAAACCTGCCACGACTGGCCAACCCCGCTTGATTTTCCAATCTTAGCTGAGCCGCTATTCCGGCCCGCACTTAACCTGAATGACGAATGACGAAAGAATGACGAAGCCCGAAGCCCGAATACTGCCTGTCTGCGTGCCTCGCACGGGCAGATGCTCCGTCCCATCGAGGATTCAGTCCGCCTGTGTGAGGCAGGCATATAGGCAGCATTCGGGCTTCGGACTTCGTCCTTCTTTCGTCTTTCGTCCTTCGTCATTCGTCATTCCTTCGTACTTCGTCCTTCGTCCTTCGGGCTTCAAAATTCCGGCTCAATCATGATTGTCGCCCCGCTACTTGGCGCCGCCGCCGCCGCGATGCTTCTGGCCCTGCTGGCCGGGCGTCTGGCACCGCGCGCTTGGCTGGCGGCGACGCTCGGCAGCGTGAGCGCGGCGGTGGCGGCGGCGGTTTTCGTGCTGGCTGGGGCCGACGACTGGGAGTGGCGCAGCGTCGTTCCGGTGGGCGGCGAGCCGTTGTGCTTCCGGTTGGACGGCATCAGCGCGTTGTTCTTGGTTTTGCTGGGCGTGGTTGGCGGGGCGGGCGCGGTCTATGGTCGGGAGTATTGGGCCGACGCGGCGCATCCGCGCTCCGCCCGGGCGGGCCGCGTCTGGTGGAGCGCACTGGTGCTGAGCCTCGGACTGGTGTTGCTCACCGCCAACGGACTTCACTTTCTCATCGCCTGGGAGCTGTTCACGCTCAGCGCATATTTTCTGATCACATTGGACCGGCACCGATCCGAGGTGCGGGCAGCGGGCTGGCTTTACCTCGGCGCTTCCCACGCGGCCGTCCTCGCCCTCTTCGCCTTCTTCGCCACGCTGGCCGCGCGCACTGGAAGCTGGGAGCTTGGTCCACTGCGCGAGCACGCCGAACTAGCTCCGTTGTTTTGGCTGGCGCTGTTTGGTTTTGGCCTGAAGGCCGGCCTGTTTCCGCTGCACATCTGGCTGCCCTCAGCACATGCCAATGCGCCGAGCCATGTTTCCGCCATCCTGTCCGGGGTAACGATCAAAATGGGCATCTACGGGCTGGTGCGGTTTAGTGGCTGGCTGCCGATGCCCGTGGGCGTGGGTTGGGTGGTGACGGCGCTGGGCGTGCTCAGTGCGGTGCTCGGGGTGGCGTTCGCGCTGGGACAACATGACCTCAAACGCCTGCTCGCCTACCACAGTGTCGAGAACATTGGGATCATTCTCATCGGTCTCGGCTTTGCGCTCGTGGCGGTGGAACAGGGCGACGCGGCTTGGGGCCGGCTGGCGCTGGCGGGCGGGCTGTTGCATGTCTGGAATCACGGCTTGTTCAAGGCACTGCTGTTCCTCGGCGCCGGCTCGGTGCTGCACGCCACCGGCACGCGGGAAATGAGCCAGCTCGGCGGGCTCTGGCGGGCTATGCCGTGGACGGCTGGGTTGTTCGGGTTGGGGGCGGTGGCGATCGTCGGCCTGCCACCGCTCAACGGTTTCGTCAGCGAATGGCTGGTGTATCTCGGATTGTTCGACGCCACGATCGCGCACGGGCCATCGGCTTGGGCCGCTATCCCGGCGGCCATTCTGCTTGGGGTGACGGGGGCGCTGGCACTGGCGTGTTTCATCAAAGTGTGCGGCGTGGTTTTCCTCGGCGCCCCGCGCTCGCCGGCGGCCGCCCAGGCGCACGAATGCGGGCTGCCGATGCGTGGGGCGATGCTCGTGCTGGCTGGGGCGTGCGTGGCCATCGGGCTGGCACCCATCGTGTTCTGGCCGGCGGTGGCTCGCGCGGTGAGGACGTGGCGGCCCGTGTGGAGCGGCGAGGCCACGCCTGCACCGTTGTTTGTGCTCGGCTTGGCTCACGTCGCGCTCGCGGTGATTGCGGTGGCGGCAGCCTGGTGGCTGTGGCGACGGGCGCGGCGGCAGGGGTTGAGCCGGGCGTTGACGTGGGATTGCGGCTACGCGGCCCCGACGGCACGGATGCAATACACGGCCGGCTCGTTGGCCGGGATCATCACCGAATGGTTCGCGTTCATTCTGCGCCCCGAACGGCACGAGCAGCGCCCGGAGGTTTCTTTTCCGGTCAGCGCGAGCCACGCGGAGCACACTCCGGAAACAGTGCTTGAAAAAATCGTTCAGCCCGTGAGCCTCGTGGTCATGCGCGTGTCATCGGCGGTGCGAAGCCTCCAACACGGGCGGGTGCAATCCTATTTGCTCTACCTGCTGATCGGTCTTGCGGGGCTGGCGGCCCTGGTCGTGCTGGGAGATGGTCAATGAGGTTGCAATTTTACCAACCATGTATCTGAATCTCATTCAACTTGCCGAGTCATTCGGAGTGTCCGAAAGGGTCGTGGAAGGATGGATACGCGATGAAGGTTTGCCTAACACCCCGGATCGGGGCCGGCTCTTGTTCGATCGCGCCCAGGTGGCGCAATGGGCGGCTACCCGTGGCCTGGCGGCCCAGGCTGGCTTCCTGGCCCCAGAGACTCCGGCGCTGGCGGCCAGCTTGCATCTTAGCTCCTTGCTGCGGGCAGGCGGCATCTGGCGCAACGTGCTGGCGGCAGATGTGCCGGCGGTGTTTGAGCGCGTCGTGACCGCCCTGCCCGGAGCAACGCCGCCCGTCCGACAACTGCTCGGTCAGCGGGTGCGGGCACCCGGCGGGGTGACGATAGCTCCGGTCGGCGGTGGCTTTGCCCTGCCACATCCGAGCACGCGCATCACGCTGGGCCGCGACTCCGGCGCAGTGGCTTTACTGCTTCTGCGCGACGCGCTGCCGCTGGCCGATACGCCGCCCGATGGCGTGCCCGTTAACCGGTTGTTCTTCTTCATCGCGCCTTCGCCGCGGCTTCACCTTGAGTTGCTCGCGCGGCTCAGTCGCAGCTTGGTGCGCGAGCCATTGCGCGAACGGATCGTCCGAGGGGCGAAGGACGAGGAGATCATTCAAGCGATGGAGATGGTGGAGTCGGCGCTGGCGGGCGCCGCCAAACCGGAGGTGAAGTCATGACGACCGGGCCGCTCCTGCTGCTCGCTGGCGTGACGCTGGCGCTGGGCGTCGTCGTGGGCGTCCGTCATTCGCGGACGTGGCTCGCGCTGACCGTGGCCGGCGCGGTCGCTGGGCTGGGCGCAGCGCTGGTGGTGTTGCTGGGCGCGGCGGATTGGGCGTGGCGGAGCGAATTCCGACTGGGCGGCGAATCTATTCATCTGCGGCTTGATGGTGTGAGTGCGCTGTTCCTGGCGCTGCTGGCCGTCGTGGGCGGAGCCGGGGCGGTGTATGCCCACGAGTACTGGTCGGAGCATCACTACCCGGCCTCCGCGCCGCGCGGTCGCTTGTGGTGGAGCGCGCTCTTGTTGAGCATGGGGTTGGTGTTGACGGTGGCCAACGGTCTGCATTTCCTCATCGCCTGGGAGCTGTTTGCGGTCTGCGGTTATTTCCTGATCACGCTGGACCGGGAACGGCGCGAGGTGCGGGCGGCGGGGTGGTTGTATCTGGCGGCGTCGCACGCTGGAACGCTGTGCCTGTTCGCTTTCTTCGCCTCCCTGGCCGCGCACACCGGAGGCTGGGATCTTGGGCCAGTGGGCGAGCACCCGGAGCTGACACCGTTGTTCTGGCTGGCGCTGGCCGGCTTTGGCATGAAGGCCGGTTTTTTCCCGCTGCACATTTGGCTGCCCTCGGCGCACGCCAACGCGCCCAGCCACGTCTCGGCCATCATGTCCGGCGTCGCCATCAAGATGGGGCTGTATGGCATTGTGCGCTTCAGCGGCTGGCTGCCGGTGCCACCGGCGGCGGGTTGGGTGGTGATCGGGGTCGGGGCGGTGAGCGCATTGCTGGGGATTGCCTTCGCCCTCGCGCAAAATGATTTCAAGCGGCTGCTGGCGTATTGCTCGGTGGAAAACATGGGCGTCATCCTGATCGGACTTGGCGCTGCGCTGCTGGCGGCCACTTACGGTGAGGCGCCTTGGGGCCGCGTGGCCATGGCCGGGGCTTTGCTGCACGTCTGGAACCACGGCGCGTTCAAAGCCTTGTTGTTTTTCGGTGCCGGAGCGGTACTGCACGCCACCGGCACGCGCGAAATGAGCCGGCTCGGCGGACTGTGGCACAACATGCCGTGGACGGCCGGTTTGTTCACGCTGGGATGCCTCGCCGCTTCCGGGCTGCCGCCGCTCAACGGGTTTGTCAGCGAATGGATGATCTACCTCGGACTGTTTGACGCCGCGACGAGCAAAGGTCCGTCGGCGTGGGCCGCCATGCCCGCCGCGATCATGCTGGCCATGGCGGGAGCGCTGGCGCTGGCGAGCTTTGCGAAGGCGAGCGCGATGATTTTCCTCGGCGCTGCCCGCACGCAACCGGCCGTGCAGGCGCATGAATGCGGCCCTTGGATGCACGGGCCTATGCTGGCCCTGGCGGGGGTGTGCGTGGTGATTGGCCTGGCGCCGATCTTGTTTTGGCCGGCGGTGGCACGCGCGGTGGGAAGCTGGCGACCGGCGTGGACGGCGGTGGCAGCGCCCGCGCCACTGGCCACGCTGGGTGCGCTACATGTGGCGCTGGCGTTTTTGGTTCTGGCGGCGGTGGCGTGCTTGTGGCTGAAGGCCCACGCCAACGGTCTGCGACGCGGATTGACGTGGGACTGCGGCTACGCGGCCCCGGCGGCACGGATGCAATACACCAGCGGCTCGTTTGGTGGAATCGCCAGCGGCTGGTTTGCCTGGGTGCTACGCCCAGAACGCCAACTGCGACGACCCCGCGGCCACTTTCCCGCGGGGGCGATCCGCTTGGAACTCGTCCCCGAAACCGTGCTGGAGCGGATTCTCGGCCCGATCAGCGGGGTGGTCATGCAGGTGTCCACCACCGTGCGGCGCTTGCAGCACGGGCGCTTGCAATTCTATATCGTTTACGTGGTGGCGGGGCTGGTTGGCTTAGGGTTGCTCGTTTTGTTGGGAGGAACGCAATGATCTTGATTCTCGACCTCGTTCTCCGGCTCGCGCTGTGGCTGCTGCTGGCACCGCTGGTGCCGGGCATTATCAACAAGGTGAAAGCCTGGGTCGCCGGACGGCGCGGCCCGCCGGTGCTGCAACTCTACTACGACCTCGCCAAGCTTTGGCAAAAGGGCGTGGTGCTCAGCACGCTGGCGTCGCCGGGCTTTGTGGCTGGACCGGCGGTGGCCTGGGTGGCATTGACGGCCGCGGCGCTGCTGATGCCGCTCGGACCGGCGGGCGGGGCGTTGAGTTTTCAGGGTGACGTGCTTTTGCTGATCTACCTGCTGGCGCTGGCGCGGTTTGGCACTGCGTGGGCCGCGATGGAAACCGGGTCCGCCTTTGAAGGCATGGGCGTCGCGCGGGAAGTCAGTTATGCGGTGCTGACGGAAGCAGCCATTATCGCCGCCGTATTGTCCCTGAGCGTTCAGACCGGCAGTGTTCGCCTCGTCACGATGCTGGCTCCCGCGGCCGGAGCGGGGGCGGCCTTGCTGGCGGCGGGGTTGTTCACCGTGTTGCTGGCGGAGAACTGCCGCGTGCCGTTCGACGATCCTAACACGCACCTGGAGTTGACGATGATTCACGAAGTCATGGTGCTGGACCACAGCGGCCCGCCGCTCGCCGTGGTTTTGCACGGCGCGTCCATCAAGCTCCTGCTTTTCGCGGTGCTGCTGGTCCAGGCGGTGCTGCCGATGGGCGAACTGCCACCGCTCGCGGCGGCGGGCGCGCTGGCTTCGGGCGTGCTGACGGCGACGGTCAGCGTGGGGTTGGTGGAATCGCTGCTGGCGCGGTTCGCCTTCCGGCGCGTGCCGCTGCTGCTCACGACGGCGGTGTTGTTATGCCTGTTCGCGTTGCTGCTGGCGTGGAAAGGCGGTGCGGCATGAGTGGAACGTTGAATCTGCTGATCGGGCTGGCGATGGGCTTGAACCTGATCGCCCTGGGCAGCAGCCGGTTGCCCTCGCTGATCCGCGCCATGTCCGTGCAAGGAGTGGTGCTGGGCTTGATGCCGCTGCTGATGGAAGGTAAGAAACTCAACTGGCCGGTGGTGCTGGTGGTGCTGGCAACGATCGTGGGCAAGGGCGTGGTGATCCCGGGGATGCTGCGAAGAGCGACACGGGCGGCGAACGTCGAGCGCGAAATTGAACCCTTCATCGGCTTCGTGCCGTCGCTGCTGCTCGGGGCCGGGGGCACCATCGCGGCCGTCGCTCTGGCCCGCGCCTTGCCGCTATTGCCGGAACATGCGGGGTCGCTCGTGGTGCCAGGGGCGATTGCCTCGGTATTGACCGGTTTCATTCTCCTCATTGGCCGGGCCAAAGCCATCTCCCAGATCTGCGGCTACCTGATTTTGGAAAACGGCATCTACCTCTTTGGGCTGCTGCTCATCCACTCGACGCCGTTGCTGGTGGAGTCGGGCATTCTCCTGGATGTCACCGTTGGCGTGTTTGTGATCGGGGTCATCATGGACCGCATCCAGCGCGCCTTTGATTCGCTCGACACGCGCAAACTGACCGTGCTTCACGAATGAAAGAACTCCTCCTGATCTTCGTGCCACTCCTGGGAGCGGTGCTCGCCGCTCTCTGGCCGAGCAATCGCACCCGCCCGTGGCTGCTGCCGGTCGTCGGCCTCGTGCATCTGGCGCTGGCGTGCTGGCTGTTCTGGAACCCGCCGAGCGTCGCGCGGGACGCCTGGCTGGCTTTCGATCCGCTGGCGCGGGCGGTGTTGCCTGCGGTGTCGTTGTTGTTCCTCGTCTCCGCCGTTTATGGCGTGGCCTACCTGCGGGTCAGGGGCGAGCGGTCCAACCGCGTTTTTGTGGCCATGCTGCTGGCGGTGTTGGGGTTGCTCAGCGCCGGCCATCAGGCCCGGCACTTGGGGTTGCTATGGATCGCCACCGAAGCGGTCACGCTCGCGGCCGTGCCGCTGCTGCACTTCAACGGCACCCCGCGGGCCTTCGAAGCTACCTGGAAATATCTGCTCGTCGGAGGCACCGGCATTGCGCTCTCGTTACTGGGATCGTTCTGCCTGGGCTACGCCTCCCTGCACGGAGGCGGCGCCGGGGATCTAACCTTCAGCGCGCTGGCCGCTCAGGGCGAACACCTTTCCCGTCCGTGGATCCTAACCGCGTGGGTGCTGTTGCTCGTCGGATACGGCACGAAGATGGGCCTCGCGCCGATGCATACCTGGAAGCCCGATGCCTATGGCGAGGCCCCCGGCATCGTGGGCGCGATCCTCGCGGGCGGGGTCACCACGGTGGCGTTCACGGCAATCCTGCGCGTGCGCGCCGTGGTCAGTGCGGCCGGTCAGGGCGCGATGGCGGATCGCACGCTGCTGGTCATCGGGTTGTTTTCGATGTTGGTGGCAGCCCTGTTCCTGTTGGGCACTCGTGATTTCAAACGGATGCTGGCCTATTCGAGCGTGGAGCACATGGGCATCCTGAGCATTGGCGCCGCGCTCGGCGCCCCGGGTCTGGCGGCGGCGCTGTTTCATGTGTGGAGCAACGGGTTGACCAAGGGCGCGCTGTTCCTGAGCGCCGGCAACATCCGCCGGGCGGCCGGCTCGGCTTCGATGGACGACGTGCGCGGCATGGCCCTCCTCACACCGCGTTCGGCGGCAATCTTCGTCGCCGGCATGTTCGCCGTCACCGCCTGCCCGCCCTTCGGGCCGTTCTTCAGCGAACTCCGGGTGGTGCGTGCTGCCCTCGCCTCCGGCCACGAAATCGCCACCGCGATGTTTCTCGGCTGCTTGCTGCTGGCCTTCTTCGGCTTGACGCGCGTGGTTTTCGGCACCGTGGACGGACGTCCGCGCACGACGGCGAAGGCGGGCAGCGAACGCTTTGTCGAAACGTTCGGCGTAATTGCGCCGCCGCTCGTATTGCTGGGCCTGTCTTTGTGGCTCGGACTCTTCACTCCGGCGATATTGCGCGAAGCTTGGTTGGCCGCGGCCGCACAACTCTCTCCAATCTTTCCAAACCAATGAGTGCTGCCACTCCATTTGCCCTTTTGGCCAACGCCTCCAGCATTCCCTGGGCGGAAGTGCCCGTCTGGCCGGCGGCGGAATTGGTGCGCGCCACCGCGACGGAACTGGATCGCGGCGCACGCCTTTGCGCGTGGTTCGGGGTGCCGGAAGGCCTGGGCACTTGCCTCGTCGCCGTGCTGGCCTTTGACGCCGATAACACCCTTGCCGTCGGACGCAGCGGGCCGTTCACCGGCACCTATCCCGCGCTGACGAAAACCCACCCGCAGGCACACCTGTTCGAGCGCGAAGTGTGCGAGCAACAAGGACTCACCCCCCAGGGACATCCGTGGCTCAAACCGGTGCGGCGCACCACCGGCAACGCGCCCGCCAACGGCGAGTTCTTCCGCGTGGAAGGCTCGGAAGTACATGAAGTCGCGGTCGGCCCCGTGCATGCCGGCATCATTGAACCAGGCCATTTTCGGTTTCAATGTGCCGGCGAGGAAGTGCTGCATCTTGAGATCGCCTTGGGCTATCAGCATCGCGGCGTGGAAGCGGCGCTGCCGGGCGGTCCGCACCGCGCAACCATGGTCCAGATGGAAACCGTGGCGGGCGACACGACCATCGCCCATGCCACCGCCCATGCGATGGTCATGGAGGCCCTGGCCGGGACCGAGGCCCCATTGCGCGCGCAATGGCTCCGGGCCATCGCGCTCGAACTCGAACGGTTGGCCAACCACACCGGCGACTTGGGCGCGCTGGCCAACGACGTCGCGTTTCTGCCCACCTCTTCGGCGTGCGGCAAGATCCGTGGCGACTTCCTCAACCTCACCGCGCTGATGTGCGGCAACCGCTTCGGGCGCGGCCTCGTGCGGCCCGGTGGCTGCCGCCATGATCTCGAACCCGAACGCGCGTCACAGTTGTTGGACCGCCTGAAAACCGCACTTGCTGATACTGAGCAGGCGGTCGCGTGGTTCTGGGATGCTGCGTCAGTCCGCGTGCGCTTTGAAAACGTCGGCACGGTCTTTCCCACGCAGGCCGCTGAGCTTGGGCTGGTCGGCCCGGCGGCGCGCGCCTGCGGCCTGGTGCGTGACGTGCGTTACGATCATCCGGCCGGCTGGCACCGGTTCGCTCAGGCGCCGGTGGCCGTCTGGCCCAGCGGCGATGTCTTTGCCCGCGCCCGGGTGCGCTCGCTGGAGATTCAACGTTCCGGTGAATACCTCTGTGGACAACTCGCCGCGCCCGCTGACGGCGACCTGCGCGGCGAACTCCCCCCGCCCGTGCCCGATACGCTGGCCGTGGCGCTGGTGGAAGGCTGGCGCGGCGAAGTCTGCCATCTGGCGCTAACCGACGACGACGGACGCTTCCGCCGCTATAAAATCATTGACCCTTCCTTCCATAACTGGGCCGGTCTGGCGCTGGCCCTGCGTGGCACGGCCATCTCGGATTTCCCAATCTGCAACAAGAGTTTCAGCCTGTCCTACTGCGGCTTCGATCTGTGACACCGCCTGACCACCATGTTCGTTCTCGATACTCTCACCCATCGCCTCAAACGCGGCTGTGAAACGATGGCCTATCCCGACGGCCCGGCTCCCGCGCTGCCGGATCGCCACGGAGGGGCACTCCGTGTGGAGGCCGCGAAGTGCGTCACCGATTGCCAGGCTTGCGTGCCGGTGTGTCCGACGCAAGCCATCACCCGCCCGTCCGGCGCTCAAGTGGTAATGGATCTCGGCCGCTGCCTCTTCTGCGCCGAGTGCCTCGGGGTTTGCCCGACTCACGCCATCACTCACACGAAGGACCACCGGATGGCGGTGCGCCGACGCGATGACCTTGTGCTCGGTGGCGCTGGCAAGGAGAAGATTCGACTCGCTGCCGCGCTCGGCGAACGACTCCGGAAGCTCTTTGGCCGCTCACTGCGACTGCGCCAGGTGAGCGCCGGCGGCTGCAACGCCTGCGAAGCCGACACCAACGTGCTGGGCACCATCGGCTGGGATTTGGGGCGCTTCGGCATCCAGTTCGTCGCCTCCCCACGCCACGCGGACGGCTTGCTCATAACGGGGCCAGTTTCGCAAAACATGCGGCTGGCGCTGGAGAAAACCTACGCCGCCGTGCCGCCGCCGAAGATCGTCATCGCCGTGGGCGCATGTGCCATCTCCGGCGGGCCGTTTGCTGGGCATCCGCAAGTGTGCGGCGGCGCGGACGCGGTGGTGCCGGTGGACCTTTTCATCCCCGGCTGCCCGCCGCATCCGCTGACCATTCTTGATGGGCTGCTCAGATTGCTGGGGCGGCTGCCGGACGAAGAAAATTCTCGGTTGGGCAAACTTAGTCTATGATTAAAGTACTATGAACGAAATAATGCGGACACTGCTGGAACTCCAGACGCTGGATTTCGGCGAAACCCAAAACTCCAAGACGGCGGCGCTTATCGCGGCCTTGCGCGAAAAGGTTCCGGCGCAGGTGTTGGGGCACTACGACCGCCTGCGGGTGCGGGGCAAGAAGGGTCTCGCCGTCGTCCGCAACAAGGTCTGCACCGGGTGCCACATGGGCCTGACGCTGGGCACCTTCATGACGCTCCGGCATGGGCTGGACCTCCAGTTGTGCGACGGTTGCGGGCGTTATCTCTACCTGCCTGAAGAACCGAACACCCCGGTGGAACCGCCCGCCCCGCTCAAGCCCGTCAAGATCACGCGCAAGCGCAAGCCCAAGACGCCGGCGGCTGAAACGTCCGGCGCGTAACCTGATCAGCGCAGCGCCATGATCGCTTGGGCCGCGCGCCGGGTTGCGCCCGGCGTGCCGAGGGTGCCCACGATCTGTGCCAACTTCGCCGCCACCTCCGCGCGGCGCGTATCATCGGTGAGCAACGGCAACGCTGCCTTGGCAAGGTTTTCAGGCAAGGCCGCGTTTTGGATGAATTCCGGGAAGACTTCTTCGCCCGCCAGCAGGTTCGGCATGGTGAGCGATTTCACCTTCACCAGACGCCGGCCGATTTCGTAAGTGCTCCAGGAGGTCTTGTAGAGTGTCACCGTCGGCACGCCGAAGAAAGCACACTCGACAGTCACAGTCCCGGTGGAGGCGAGAGCGACCGTGGCGCGCGACAACGCCTCCGCCAGCCCGCCGATGCTCGCGAAAACTTCCGCCGGCAAGCCCAACGCTTTCGCCTGCGCCAGCAGCTCGCCGTTCGGCAGAACGATTTCCACGCGCAGCTCCGGGAGTTTCGCGCGGAGTAATTTGAGCGCGGCGAGCATCACCGGCAGGTGGCGTTTGATTTCACCGGCACGGCTGCCGGGGAGAAGCAGCAAAGTGGGCGCGGAGGGCGGAGGGCGGAGGGCGGAGGGAATGGCGCCGGACTGCGCCTTCGGGTAGCGGTCATAGATCGGATGCCCGACGAACTCGACGCGCAGCTTCGGCACCCGTTGCGCATACCACGCCTTCTCGAAGGGGAAAATGCTGAGGAGCAAATTCAGGTCGCGCTCCATCTGCCAGGCGCGGCCAGCGCGTGAGGCCCAGACCTGCGGCGAGACGAACTGCACCAGCTTCGGCTGCCAGTTGTTGAAGACACCGCGGTGGGCGGCGAGGTGCCATCGGACGGCCGCGGCGAAGCGCAAGTTGAATCCGCCGTAGTCCACGCCGATGATAACGTCGGGCTGGCGTTCGATGGCGAGAACCAGCAGCCGTTGAAAAGCCTGGCGGATGGGGAGAAACCGCTTCACCACGTCACTGAAACCCACCACGCCAAACGCCGTCATGTCCACCGCCAGTTCTACCCCCGCCGCCGCCATCTCCTGCCGGCCAGCGCCGAAGAAACGCGGCGCCAGGCCATCGCTCCGGCTCCGCAACGCGCGGACCAATTCGGCGGCGAGCAAATCTCCGCTGGCCTCGCCGGCGATCAACATGAAGGTCATTGGTTGCACGACTTCAGCCGTTTGATTTCGTCGCTAGAAAGGCCGTCGTTGTCATACGCCAACGCGTTCATTTGCTGCGGTGACGGCGTTCGGCAAGGTCGGCCGCTCGGCGTCCGGGTTCGCCGGCAAGTGTTTCACCAGCCAGCGCCAGCGGCGGTGTTCCAGCACTCGCTGCGGATCCCAATCCCGCGGCGGATGTAGCGGCTTGCGGTTGTTATGCCAGCGGCGGCGGGGATGCACCGGCGGCGGCAGGGGATGGCCGAGCGCATAAGTGTCCGGCAGGCACTCGTAGAGGTCCGGACGCTCGGTACCTAGCAAGGCAGCCATCCAATGGCGCATATAGACCCGCAGCCAATCCCGCGGCGCATTGCCTCGACCACGCATGAGCTGGCGAAAATGGCCGGGCTTGGCGTAGCTGACTTCGGCGCGGGCTTCGATCCAGACGGCGTAGCGGGCCGGCAGTTCGACGCCGAGAAAACGTGACACCTCGTTACAGACCGACTCGGCAATCAGCCACGGCATGAGTTGGGTATCTCGCTCCAGGCCAGGGCGCAGAGACGAGCGGAAGCTTGGCCACCAAGCGGACCTCGGCCCCGAGGTTTTGCGGCTGGGCGCGCGGCTTCTGGGGCGTTTCCGTGTTGCGCTGCGGACTGGCTCCCAAGCCGTCCCACGTTTCGTTTTCTTCGGGGGGTGAAGTGGCGTCAACGCTACGTTCCGGGTGCGTGTCTTCACGGGGTGCCTTCTACCAGTTGGATTTCGTCTGCGGTCAGGCCGTAGAGGTCATAGACCAGCGCGTCAATTTGCTGGTCGGTGGCGGTGACGGCGTTTCGCAACGTCTGCCGCTCCGCGTCGGTCAGGCCGCCGCCAGTTCCCGCGCGTGGGTGATTTCGCGCCGGTTGACGGCTCGCACCTGCGCCGCTTCAAGCGTGGCCACCGCGGCGGTGTGCCCGTCCAACGCCACGAATTCCACCTCGTAAGCCAAGCCGTCAGGATACACATGGACTACCGTGCCCACGTCCCCGGCTTCCAGACCTTCCGCCGGGACCGGCACCTTCAGGACCACTCGTTCGTGTTCTTTAATCATAGCTGTCTCTCAATCTTGGTGTGGATAGGCGGTGACCAGCCGTGGCGTCGGTGCGCCCTGGTCCACAATCCACACCGTGCGAACCCACGGCGTCTTCCCGCCGGGGCTTCTGATGCGACCGTCGAGAACGTACTTGGCTCCATGTGTGGAGGCCAAGCTTTTGGCGACCGGCGAGCTTTCCGCCAACTGCCGCAAAGCGGCGGCCAGTGACCGCCACTCTTCGCCCCGGAAACCCAGAGCAAGAAAGAACTCCGCTTTGCCGCCGTTGTCGGGATGCGCCGGATTAAACAGATAGCCGCAAACCTTTTCCTGCTCCACCACGGCGAGATGAGCATTGGGCAGGTTCATCCCGCGTTGCCCTCCACCAGTTTGATTTCGTCTTCGGTTAGGCCGTAAAGGTCATAGACCAGCGCGTCAATTTGCTGGTCGGTGGCGGTGACGGCGTTTTGCAAGGTCTGCCGTTCCGCGTCGGACTTGGCGGCGCGCAGCTTCGGCGTAAGGGCCAGCAGCTTGTCCACCAGAACCACCAGCCAGTCGGGCAGGGCTACTTGCCCTCTTTCTTCGGCGGGGGAGGCGGCGTAGGGGCCGGCTTGATCACGTCTTGAGTCGGCGGCGGACAGTAATTCGCGCGAACGCTCTCGTTGCATATTTCCCTTACCTTCTCAGGCAATGGTTTGTCGTCTCTGCGTGGTTTGTCACTCATATTGTTTGTTCCGATACTTTAGGTTTGGCGTTTGTTCTGTCCAAATTCAAGAATTCGATGGAATCAATGTTGTCATGTTCCACCAAGAAAAGCCCATGAATTGGTAAATCGATGTATTTGCCGTCAACGATCCATGCGGCGTTTTGAAGGTAGATACACCCCTCTTCGGGTGTTGACGAGAAATACGCTGGCCAGCCAAAAACTCGCCTTCCGTCACTCAAGTTGACAATGACGTAGCGCTTCTGGTCGGTGAAAACATCTTCCCACAAAGTCTGGCGAGACGTCTTTTCAGTAACTTTCCACCTTCTCAGCCAAACCATGTGTTTGTCAGTCACTCTAAGGCGGCCAATGAGGAGTGGAAGGACCACGGAAAGGAGGATCGTCGGAACCACGACTCTTGAATTGTAATGAATCGAGTAATTGGTCGTTTCGCCAGCTTTCTCGGTGTTCAACAAAACGGGAGCTCCGCTGTCGAACAGAGAAACCAGCCCGTAGATCAAGAAGGTGAAGACCAGCGCCTCGACGATCCTTGAGAGGTTGTCCTTTTCTGTTCGGACAACCACCGTGTTCAGGATCAGCGACGACAAGAATCCCGGAATCAGGAAGACGAAGATCGTGATCGCTTCATGCGTTATTTCCATGCGTTTAGTATTTCACTCGAAAGCGCTTTCGACTAGCTGAATCTCCTCGTGCGTGAGGCCGTAAAGGTCATAGACCAGCGCGTCTATCTGCTGGTCAGTGGCGGTGACGGCGTTCTGCAAGGTCTGCCGCTCCGCGTCGGACCTGGCGGCGCGCAGCTTTGGCGTCAGGGCCAGCATCTTGTCCACCAAACCCACCAACCGGTCGTGGTGGGCACGGTCAGAAGATTTGGAGAGGTCAATTGCACGGATTGGCAGTTCCAACAGGGCGTTCTTGAGCACGTCAATTGTAACAAAGAACTCGCGGTAGTAGTAGCCGAGCAGCCGCGAATTTATCAGCGCCAAGAGGTATTTTAGCGAATGGCGTGAGCCGGGTTTCTCCAGAAGCAGCATTGCGTCTTTGACATAAAGACCGCCAGTGTCGTAACTCGCGATGAGTTCTTTGCCCATTCGGGCAACAAGGAGTTTTTCAGCCTCGAATCGCGCTGCCTCTCCAGGCCGTGCCGTACCCTTGTTCGCTTTCATCTTCTCTGGCACATACCAGACAAACTCAGATGGCCTTTCGTGCGTATAGCGGTAAACCGCTGCGCTTCGTATGAATGGCTTGGATTCCTTGTACCGGCGATCTGGATGAATGAATTTCTCATCGTCCGCAGTCTTGAAGCCATAAAGGAACGCTACGAAATCACCAAGCGGCCTCGTGATCGAACGGAGCTTCTCTGTGAGCCCCGATGTTTCGGCAACTACGTACTGGCGAGTGACGGGTTCTCAGCGGGGCTGAGCGCCCGGCGGGGCTACGAACGGCGCGCGGCGAGCCGGCCGAATCTTGGTAGGTTGGACGGTGTTTGTCCCACCGGGGGTGCTACACCGGTGGGCAATTATGTTGCTC
>CAINDV010000793.1 GCA_903847485.1 uncultured Verrucomicrobiota bacterium | reverse complement strand
GACGCCACTACGTTCCCCAACCTTTCGCCAGAGCGCAGCTCACTTGCTTGCCGCCACGGAGCAAGCGGAGGCGAAACCCGCAGGGTTTCAACGTGAATAGCCGTGGGTGGCACCCCACGGAAATCCGCCCCTGCGAACTGCGGCCCTGCCAGGGCCGAACCAACGTGGTTGGCTGCGGGTTCGACCCTTCCAGGGTCGTCGCCTCCCGCTGCTTAAACCGTGGGTTGCACCCACGGCTATTCACGTTGAAACCCTGCGGGTTTCGCCTCCGCTTGCTCCAGGGCAGCAACCAAGTGAGCTGCGCCTCCTTTGCCATTACATGAACGCCACGCCACTCCAAACCGCCCAAGCCCGCATCGCCGATTGCCTCCAACTCAATGAGCAAGGGCAACTCGTCCAACGTCGGGACCACTTGAACCTCTCTGGCTTGGAACTTAGCGACGCGGAACTTACCGCCCGCTTTGACCCACAGGAGCGCGGCCTGCCGGAGATCAGCCTAGCCAGCCTCCCGCATCTGCGCTACCTGGACCTGACCGGCAACCAACTCACGGAACTGCCCGAGTGTGTGACCGGCTTCACCGGCCTGGTCTGGCTGGGATTGAACTTCAACCGGATCACGAAGCTGCCGGAGAAGATTGGCGCGCTGGTGAATTTGCAGCGGCTTTACGTGCGGGAAAATGGCCTCAAGGCGTTGCCGGTGGGCTTTGGCAAGCTGCGGTCGCTGGTGGAACTGGACGCCCACGGCAACCGGATCGCCGAGCCACCAGTGTCGCTGCTGCCCCTGCTGGGAGAGCAGCGTGATTGCGGGCCGCTCTTCTTCGACGTGGCAGACAACGGCAGCGAGTGGAGCGAGATCGTCGCCGCGTCCGAGGGCACCGAGAAGCAACGCGCCGCCCTGGCCAACTACCTGCGCCAGATGCAAGCCGGGGCGGCGGTGCTGGCGCAAGGCAAGTTGCTGTTGGTAGGCGAGGGCGGGGTCGGGAAGACGACGCTCCTGGATGTGCTGGATGGGAAGCCTTACAACGACCACACCGACACCACGCACGGGCTGGAACTGCGGCCGTTGAGATTCAAGCCCGAGGATGGCTGGCAGGGCACGTTGCACGCCTGGGACTTCAGCGGCCAGCCGACGATGCGCCAGACGCACCAGCTTTTCTTCACCACGCCGGCGCTTTACCTCCTGGTCTGGAATCACCGGGAGGCGCGCGAAGCCGAGACGAGCGCGGAGATCGTGGAGTGGCTGACGCTCATTGACCAAAGAACACAGGGCGAGGGGCGGGTGCTCTTGATCGCGAAGAAGGCCAAGGACCGCAGTGCCGAGCCTCCCTACTACGCGGACATCCTGCGGCGATTCGGCCCCAAAACGAAGGGCGATGCGGACGGCGTTCTGCTCCCGGAGGCTTGCCTGAAGGTGGATTCCGAAGGGACGCAGGCGGCCGAGCAGGTGCGGGCACTGCGGGAGCGGATTGCCGCCTATGCCGACCGCACGCCGAGCTTCAACGAGCCGCGCCCAGAGAACTGGATTGCGGCCCAACAGCATTTTCAGCAGAAGCGAGCCACTCAGCCGTACCTGGAGTGGAACGATTTCGTCTCTGAATGTCAGAGCTTGGGCCTCGCGGACGCCGGCGACTATGCCAAGGCCCAGCATCGGCTGGGCACACTGGTGTGGGTGGACACGGAGCGGCTGCGGCACGTTGATTTGAGCCACGGCGAGCCGGCCCGCCAATTGGTGGTGCTGAACCCCGACTGGCTGAGCAAGGCCATCGGCTTCGTGATCGAGCGCGACGACAAGGACCGGCGCAGTGGCGGCGCCGCTGTGCCAGCCTCGCCGGCCGGCGTGTCGTCCGGCCTCGTGTCCGCCGCCCAGATGGACGCCATCTGGGCCGCCCCGCCACAGCCGAAACAAGGAGCGCCGCTGGTATTTCCAGAGCCGCTGTTTGCCTTCTTCCGCCAACTCATGCGGGATTTCGACATCGCGCGGCCAGTGCGGCAGAAGGGAACGCCCGGAGCGCAATGGCATCTGGTGCCGAACCGCCTGCCCGACAGCCCGCCCGCCGCGTGGCAGGCCGCCTGGCGGTCGGACCTGCCGCAGGTCTTCTGGCGGGTGGAACTGCGGGTGGAGAATGGTGACCCGCTCAACCACTGGCTGGGGCTGGCCGTCTTCTATCGGCTGATGATCATCCTCCACAGTGAGGCGCAGGGACGGCAGGACTTCGCCGGCGCGGCGCACTGGCGGCGGGGCTTCATGCTGGCACCGGCAGGCGGCGGGTTGGCGCGCATTGAGTTCAACGGCAGCGACCGGCGGGATGCCGGGCGCTGTGTGGGCTTTGACATTCAGGTGGCCAGCCACCAGCCACGTGAGCTTTGGGCGGTCTTCGCGGAGGCTCTGGGGCATCTTATCCATGATCTGGAGCGGCACTACGGCTACACGAGCATCGTGGTGAAACGCCTGGTTTCCTGCCCCGCCAGCCGATGTGACCGCGAAGCGGCCCGGCGGTGTTACATTGACGAGGCGTTCATCGCCACTCGCGCGCAATCCGGCGGAGACGGGTGGCGGCAACAGACGACGATCTGCAACGCCACTGGCTGCGGAAAGGATCTGCCGCTCGGTCTGCTGTGGGACGGGCGGGCGTCCGATGACGTTGGGCGCCTTGGCCGAATCGAGAGCAAGCTCGAAAAGATCGAGCAATGCGGGCTGGAAACCCTCGACTACACGCGCAGCCTCCGAGAAGACGCGGCGTGCTCCGCGCAACGCCTAAGCAGCTTGCGAGCGGGGCTGATGGACATCCAGCGCAAATTGGTCGAGAACGCACTCGATTCCGAAGTCGCCGTGGCGCGCGTCCTCCTTGGTCAAATGGAACTTGGACGGAACCTCCGGGAAGCGATGGAACGGGCCAGCGAGGAGATGAGTTCACACCTACGCGAGCTTCATCTCAATCTGGCGGACCCTGCCAGCGATCTGCCGCGCTTTTACACGCTCATGCCGGTCGAGAAATGGAAGCTCCCGGTCATCGGGAGGAAAGAATGGCGGCTATGGTTGCACTGCGAGAAGACTCGTTACCCGGCGGCACTGGTCCTGCCCGGCAAGCAAGGAGAGTTCATCATTCCCGAGAGCCAGGCATTCCTCGAAGCGGTGGCACCCTACGCCAAACGGGTTTCGACCTTGCTCGTAGCCTTGGGACCAGTCACGGCATTGCTCACAACAGCTAACACGCTGGTCACCGTGACTCCGGCCATCGTGCTCGCTCTTGCGCAATGGGCGAAGGCCTACCAGACACCAGTGCGCCGTCTCGCTTCGCTGTTGAAGGAGGAGAGCGAAGGCAGTCATCAAGGCATGACGGCCACCGGGGTCCGCCCCGTCCTCGCTGAAAAGGCCGGGCTGGCGTGGCTGCACAGCTTTCTCCGCAAAGACCCAAGCCATCGCGCCAAGCTGGGCCTAGTGGACAAAGTGGACGGACAGGGACGGCACTGGTGGGTGCTGCCCGAGGTGGAGGTGTGAAGTCGAGGATGGGCATCTCCATCGAGAGGAACAGCGCTCACGGCCACGGACTGGGGCGGCTTAGTCCCGTGTGGGGATGGCAAGTTCGGTCGCCTCTGGGCGCAGAGAAGTCAGCGCCGGGGCAAGTGAGAAAGGCGGCGTGACTGGGTCAGTCAATAGTATCGTGCTCGCGCCTTTCCCGATTTATGACGTGGTAAATAACTCCGCTCGGAGTCTGCTCGCCATACGCCGAACTGTGCCGCCAGCGGAATAGTTGTCAGTACTCTGAACTAACCCCTTTACTGGGTCCGAAAGCGCGCCAGCGGCTTCGCCGTCTCAATCGCTCTTGCTCTTGCTGCGCTCGAAAGCCAGTGAGAAATGACTCACAACGGCGTCTATCCATAGCGACTCCGTTTCGGCAAACGGCGTGGCGTTGCTGCGGCCGACCACGCACAGACCGATAGCGTTCCTGGCTACCACGATGGGCGCGAGGAAGACGGCATCAAGGTTGGCGCGGGTCAAAAAGGAACCGGGCAGATCCCGGCGGGCGTGTAACTGGACCGACTGCTGTGAGTTCAGACAGCGTACGATGGGCGATTTGCTATCTTGGAGTTCCACGACAAACTCGCCGGCCCGGCCGCTGCTGCCGAGCAGGAAGCGGCCTTGCAGGCGGCTTTTCGCCGCATTGGGAAAGGCCAGCAACGCGCATTCGGGACGGACACACCGAAAGATGGCCTCCAGCCCCGTGAGCAGAACGCGGTTGATGTCCGGGCCGCGGTGGATAAGTCGGATCAGTTCGGTCAGGTACTGGCCAATCAGGACCGATGGATCCGCGATCACTTGCTCGCCCGGCGATTCGTCACTGGCTCCGACCGCGAGGCTGGCGGCCACCTCTGCCGAGCTGACTTTGCCCCACTCCACGATGCTCACCATCATGGCCACGTCTTTCGGGCTAAGACGGAAGAACCGGGTGACGTTGGGATCGGATGCACAGGCTTGGCCGATGAACTCGCCCAGCTTGAACTCGGAGTCATGGAGGGCCTTTTGCAGCTCCCGCTCGGCGGCGGCCAACGCCGCGGCGCCGCCCGGCTGGTTGCCAAACATCATGTCCGCGATCTGGCCGGCCTGTTTGAACAGCGTGGCCTGGGTGGCGTTGCCCATCTCTCCTCGAACGTGGCGCGTCACACTGGCCGGCAGGCCCCAGAACTGCGCGATCTCATCCGCCAAGCCGTGATAGCTCGTTCCGAACACTTCCTGGCAGGCCCGCTCCAGCGGCAGCTTCTCCGCGATCACGCGCCGCTCCAGAACGGCATAACGATCGGGATAGGCGTGCGCCAGCAGGAGACGCGGAAGTTGCGACAACATGCCGGCGACTAGCAACTCTTCAGTGTTCTTCTGCCCGGCCTGGTGCGCGAGGGACATGGCGAAGAGGCCGGAAAAATACGAGCAGGTGAGCAGCCGGTAGAGGTTCCGGTTTTTGGCCATCTGTCCGGCCTGTTGGAAAATGCCCAACCCCAGCGCCAGAGTGCGAACACACTCGAACCCGATGTTCAAGACCGCGGTGGACACTGTCGTCACTGGCTCTGCGGGGTGATAGAACGCTGAGTTGGCGGTGGAGATGATGTTGGCCGTGAGCGCCGGATCGCGCAAGATCACCGAGGTCAACTCCGCCGTGCCGGTGAGCGGGGCGTCGGTGAGAGTGCAGACCGAAGCCACGTTGGTATCCAAGGCCGGCAGATGGCCTTTGTTCCGCAACTCGAATAACACGCCGGTCAGCTTGGGTTCGTCACGCATGGCGCTGGCGGTGCCTTAGTCCACCGCTGCACCTAACAGGCAAAGCCTCCCCGGTGCCTCGGGGCGGCCTGTTAGTGGTTTACGGTGCGGGTTCACGGGGCTAAGCGTTATTCGTTTTGGTCCGGGCGTCAATTTGGCGGGACGAGAGCCGGCTAGGTCACGTTGTGGTGCTTGTCATTTCCAGCTTCCGCTCCTTGTATTGGGTGGAGATGATGACGAACACGATGGCGACGATGAAGGTCAGCCCGGCGTAGAGATAGAACGTCGAGGGATTCACGGCGGCGCTCTCCCCGGAGGCGGCCGGGAGGAGCGTGGCCTTGAGCTTGGTGATGAGCGGGACGAAGAGGTTGCCGACAGCCACTGTCAGCAGCCAGAAACTCATGATGGTACTCTTCATCTCCGCCGCCGCCTGCGTGAAGGCGAATTCCAAGCCGGTGGTGGAGATGAGCACCTCAGCCGTCGTCAGGACGAAGTAAGGAATGGTTTGCCAGAGCACGCACAGTTGCACCCCGGCATCCACGCGGGTCTGGATCAGCCCGACGACGATATAGGAGAAACCGGCGAGCAACATGCCCACGCCCATGCGCCGCAGCGGCGAGACACGAATGCCGAGCTTGTCAATCCGCGGGTAGGCCCACAGTGCCAGTGGCACGAGCATCATCACCATCAGCGGGTTCATGGACTGCATTTGTTCGGCGCCGATGGCGAGGGTCTTAGTGAGAGCGACCGGCACCATCTTGCTGCCTTGCATAACCCAGGTGGACGAAGTCTGGTCAAAGAGCGCCCAGAAGATCGAGATCGGGGCAAAGACCATGAGGATGGGGCCGACGGAACGGGCGGCGTCCACTTCGCGCTCTGTGAAGCGATCGCGTGCCACGTCCCACATGCTCTGACCGGGCCGGCGCCGGCCGAGATTGGTGAGCGCGTACCAGGTGACCTTGAAGTAACCAGCCGTCTTGGTCTGGCGCGATGGGGGCATGCGGATGTAGTGCTTGCGTCCAAGCCAGAAGATAAGTGTGGCGATAAGCATGAGAACGCCGGGAACGCCGAACGCCCAGCGATAACCGGCTTGGTCTTTCACCCAGGGGATGACAAGGAAGGAGAAGAACGAGCCGAAGTTGATGGCCCAATAGAAGAGGCCGTAGGCTTTCTGAAGCAGGCCCGACTGCTCCGGTTTGAACTGATCTCCGCAGAAGGCCGACACACACGGCTTGATGCCGCCGGAGCCGAGCGCCACCAGGCCCAAGCCAACATAGAGCCCCCACATTGAGCCGACGCCCAGCGCCAGCATCGCGTTGCCGATGCAATAGACCAGGGAGACATAGAAGATGGTGTAGTAGCGGCCTAAGAACTTGTCGCTCAACCACGCGCCGAGCAGCGGCGTGAAGTAGTTGGCGAAGATGAACAGGTGGATGATCTCGGTGGCGCGGTCCTTGGCTTCGCCCGCCGGCACGCCTTGCAGCGTCTGCAGCAGTTCCTTGCTGATGTAAAGCGAAAGGATGCTGCGGACGCCGTAGTAGCTAAAGCGTTCGGCGGCCTCGTTGCCGATGATATACTTGATTTGGCGCGGGAATCGGCCCGCGGCGACGGTCGTTGGTTGGCTCATAGTGAAATGACGGCGGATTGACTACCCGAACTACCGCGCGATGGCGAGCGAAATTTGCGACCAACCGGCGGCGGGGGTGCGTGACCGCAGAGTAACTTTGTTCAGGCGGCGAGTTTGACTTTGAGATAGTTGGCGTTGTTGAGGCGATCCCAGCATTCATCCCACCGGTTGCTTTTGAGCGCCAGGCGGAGGTTCAAGACGCTGGTGGCGCCGG
>CAINDV010000792.1 GCA_903847485.1 uncultured Verrucomicrobiota bacterium | reverse complement strand
GCGGTGGCGCCGGACTTCCTGTGCCTCGCCAAAGGGCTTACCGGCGGCTACCTGCCAATGGCCGCCACGCTCACGACGCAGACGATTTTCGACGCCTTTTTGGGCGAATACGAGGAGTTCAAAACCTTCTTCCACGGCCACAGCTTCACCGGCAACCAGCTCGGCAGCGCCGCCGCGCTCGCCAGCTTGAAGCTGCTCGCCAGCACCGCCAGCCAGACGGCCCGCCGCCGCCTCCAGGCCGGTCTGCGGGAAGAACTCGCGTCGCTCTGGAGCCTCCCGCACGTCGGCGACATCCGGCAGGTGGGCCTCGTCGCTGGCGTGGAGTTGGTGCGCGACTGGCGGATCCGCGCGCCGTTTGACTTGCGCGAACGTGCCGGCATCCGCGTCTGCGAAGCGATGGCGCGGCGCGGCGTCCTCACGCGCCCCATCGGCAACGTCATCGCCCTGCTGCCGCCCTATTGCACCACCGCCGCGCAACTGCGCCAGATGGTGGCCGCGCTGCGGGAAGCGGTGGAGGAAGCCCTGAAGTAGCGCCGTGGTGAGCGTTGAACGTCCGCCTTCGCCAAGCCGATAGCAGCCGGCGTTCCGACCTCCGGTTTGGAGGGAATGGTGAGTCTCAGTTTCTGCAAGCTGAGTGCGAGTCCACCCGTGAAACCCGAAGGGTTTCAACATGGATAGCCGTGGGCGGCAGCCCACGGTGGGCCGGTCGAAAACGTCGCCGGCCCTGGAAGGGCCGAACTCCCTGCTCGCCCGCCGGAGTTCGACCCTTCCAGGGTCGGATCCTCGTTTGTATGTGCCTACCGTGGGTTGCACCCACGGCTATTCACGTTCAAGCCCTTCGGGCTTGCCGGTCTGCCAGCTAACTTGCCGTGCAGAAACCGAGTTGCCCCCGGCGTGAACCATCCGGCATTCCGGGCTTGAACCCCACCGCCCCGCCCGCGTAACGTCTCCCCGCCTGCTTGTGCAGGCAAACGAACCTATGTGACCAAAACAGAAACCATTTGCGTAGCTGGGCTACGGTTCCACCAGAAAACCGCCAATTTTCTTTGTCGCAAGACCCACCGAGCACGCGCCCCCAGGGCGCGGCTCGAGGTCTTCCTCTTGCGACAGGCGCTTGGCGGTGCCTCTGGTGGAAGTGGGCGTCGGGTTCGCGCCCATTTCCATGCCGTCACCGCCCGCTGCGCATTGTAGAAAGAAACGACAGCATGAAAAAGACACAGACGGTGAAGTTCAACTCCCTGAAAACCCTGGCGCTGGTGGCAGCCGGAGGCTTGGCAACACAACTGGCAAGCGGGCAATGCGTCCCACCACCGCCGGGGCTGGTAGCGTGGTGGCCCGGTGATGGTAACGCGAACGACATCGCTCAAACCAATAATGGGGTGCTACTTGATGGGGCCACATTCGCCCCTGGCATCATAGGTCAGGCATTCAGCTTCAGCTACGGGGCCACCGTCACATTTCCGACCTTAACGAACTTGGAACCTGCCGTCGGGATCACCATGATGGCTTGGGTTAAGGCCGCGTCCCAGCAAGCGGCATACGCTGGTTTGATGACCAAGATGGATTCTGGGTATGATACCAGTCACAGAACTGGCTTCAAAATGGGTTTTAGCGGAGGCGGGAACACGCTTCGCGCGGACTTCGGACGAGGCTCTGGCGGAGCTGGCGACTCGATCATGGCAGGCAATTCCCGAACCATCGCTGACGGTGAATGGCACCTTGTCGTGGCGACTTATGACGGCATCAGCGCAGTCATGTATGTGGATGCCATCCCCGGCAACCCGACGGTGGCGTCTGGGTATTTGACCTCGAACACTCGAACAGTGCTCTTGGGCAACGACGATAACGCCGTATCCAGGTACTTCACAGGGCAGATAGACGAGCCGGCCATCCTCAGCCGCGCCCTATCGTCCAACGAAATCGCAGCCATCTACGCGGCGGGCAGCGCAGGCATGTGTAAACTTCACATTGTTATGCAGCCCCAAAGCCAGGTTAGTTATTGGGGAAAATCGGTAACTTTCTCCGTTACAGCCACCAGCTCGGCGGTTCCTTTGAGCTACCAGTGGTCGATGGACGATTCTCCAGTGCCCGGTGCAACCAACGCGACGCTTATTCTGTCGAACTTACAGGCTACCAACGCCGGCACTTACAGCGTGCTGGTCTCTGATTCCGCGGGCAACACCGTCACCAGCCAGACGGCCACGCTTACTGTGAACCCCGCTGGCGTGGCCATCGCTCTGTATGCCGGAGTGACGATTGACGGCGTGGTGGGCCAGACCTACGGCATCCAGTCCACGCTGGACCTGAGCAACACGAACAGTTGGGTGGGCCGGACGAACATCACCCTCACCACGTCCACATTCCTGTGGTATGACTCCCAGCCCGCCACGCAGCCGCAAACCTACTACCGCGTCGTGCCGGGGCCGATTTCCGTCCCGTAGCCTCCCGTAGCGGCGTCTCGGTAGAGCGCCGCCATCATCCTCCGCCGGGCCGGCCAGCGTCGGCCCGGCGATTTTGCTGGC
>CAINDV010000791.1 GCA_903847485.1 uncultured Verrucomicrobiota bacterium | reverse complement strand
TTCACCCTCTCTGCACGGGTTCGGCAACCACAGGTCCCACCGCTCCGAACCAGGTGGGTGGTGTAACGAAGCGGCAACCTTCGCTTAATGCTACGGCCTGGAGGAGTTGCTCGCCCGGCTTCGGCCCGGGCTTTTACGACCGAGCTTGCGCGGGGCGGGGCGCCCCTTCCCGTGTCGGTTATGACTGGATGGTTCATCGTCATTTACCATCGCCGGACCTTCACCGGCTGGACTGGCAGCCTGATGGGCTGCGAACAGAGAACACAGAGAGAACAGTTGGCGCACAATCTTGGCCACACCGAAATTGGGAGCTGGTGGTCACCTGTAAATAGTTGATTCTCTGCGTTCTTTTGCGGCTCAACTGCTCTTTTTAGGTTCATCGGTTTACGCTTTCACCATGGGTACCAAGTGCGCAGCGCTCAAACGCCTGGGGAAACCCGCGAAGCAGCGTGCGCCAAGAAGGTGGGGGTGGGGCGGGCCGCGCCCCACTGCCGTTGAATTAGGCCCCTCGCGTTCAAAACACCGCTTTCTTGACCCGTCTCTGAAAATAATACGACCGACGAAACGAGGGGCGCGGACAGCGCAGCACTCGGCGCTCCGGACGCACCGCCACCGGACTGCCCGCAAAGAGTTTCAGCAACTTATGGATGACCGTGGTCGCGGGAACATCCCGATACAGCAAAGCCAACACTTGGTCCTTGATGGCATGATAGGAATTGGCGCGATTGACTTGCCGGGGCTGGGTCGCGGGCGGGCGCGGAAGGTCGAGCGCCGCCTGCGCCGGCTCGCTGAGCACGCTCTCCAAATTGGCCAGCAGCAGCGCCGCTGGCACATCTTGCTCGACCGCCGCCACGGTCTGCCCGCTGAAATTTTCCAGTTCCAACCGGCCCTTGAGCATCAGATAAAAGGTCTCGTGGCCCCAGCGTCAGTGATACACGGTCAAAAACTCCGCCGTCGGATAGGCGACCTCATCCAGCAACGAGGTGGCCAGCACCTCCAATTCCCCATGGGGCAGGCGCAGGCTCAACAACCGCACTTTCAGCTTCACGGGCAGCCCCAACCACCGACACTCCGCTCGCTGGTCCGCCGGAGGGAAGAGCCAGAGGACTTGGCTTTGCTTGGCCCGGTTGCGGCGAAACATCTCTTGCACCGCCAGAAAGGAACCCGTCGAACAGCGGGCAATATAATGCGCCCCTCGCTGCCGCACCAACGCCAGATACACATAGCCGGTGAACCCCCGATCATTGATCGCAACATCGCCCGGCTGCAACCGCGCCAACTGTTGACTGGCCAACGCCACCTCGCCCAACGTGCTCGGTTCCAACCGGGCCTCCCAGCCGACCAGATTAAGCACATCATAGAGGACGGACAGGCGTGCTTCGGGAAAGCGGGTGCCCGTGGCGCCGTTTTGATTGGTCACTTCTTTCCAGCCAAACTTTTGGCCCAACTCCTCGTTCCTGGGGAGCCGCACCAAGGAACTGTCCACGCCGACCAGGCGATGTCCGCGCCAGCGTTGGACGGGGTGCTCCAGGCCATAGATCACCGGCAGCACACAGGCTTGATTAAGTTCGCTGAAGGCGCAGGCTTGGAGCTTGGCGCGGGCATGGGTGACCGCGCCGGAAGTGAGCGGGGCAAAGAGCTGTCCGGCGGCCAAGTCATCCAAGAACTCGTGCAGATGACGTTGGATCGACTTCCCCGATATTTGAAGAACAAAGAGCATGAGGACCGGGAAGGTCAGCGGGCAAGCGCGGGTGAAATCTACTAGCCGGACGCGCTGGCGGGCTTGGAAGTTGGCCTCGCGCAACCGGGCGCGCAGTGTTTCGATGAGCGTGAGCAGATAACCGGGAATGACCGGCCGAATAGTTCGCATGCTCATTCCAATCCCGGCAATAGTTGCTTGGTACGAGCTTTATTATTGAATATAGATAACTTACACACTAATTCAACGGTAGTGGGCCGGGCCTGGGCACGCACGACCACCTGCGGGGGCTAGTTCTTCCCTGTGCTTTAGGGACTTCCTCTCCTAAGGGGTGGGCAGGCCGCGGAGTGGCGGCCAGGAACAAACTTCTCGGATGAACCGCAAAACTACCCTCTTGATGAAGGTCGGAGAGGAGCTTGAAACTCCTCCCCGCCCGCCCAAACCGGACGGGCGGATTGCCCGCCTCCGGCTTTCCGGTCAGTGGCTCCCGCTGGGCTGGCTCAGGCACTCGTCGCGAGGCGTTCAGAGGCCACGCACCAGCCGCGCAAGCGCGCGCTCCGCTCCCCCCTTGCAGGGCGGCCCACTGGTCCCCGACAGCCGGTGCCCCGGCGAGCTGTGCTCTCCCCGACGCGCACAGCCTTGCGGCCCTACGTCGGCCCTTGGGAGCGGGGTCCCCGCCGGCGGCCACCACCACTTGCCTACGTCCCTTCGCTCCACGGTCGTTACCCGCTTCCGCGCTACTACGGACGCTCTGACCCCGACCGGCCCTTTCGTCACCGCCGGCCGTGGTTCCCTGATTCACGGCTCGCTGACTTCCAACCATGCTGTCTCTAACCATCTGCGGTTTTCTGCCGGACACGTTCCACTCCCTCAACGCCGACAGCACTATTTTGTTCGTGGCTCTCGCCCTTGCACTCGCAGGCTCGCCAGAACCGCCGACCGAATCGAGTTCACGTCGTGGCGGTTCGCCCGCCACGGCGTTACGGCCTGGTCGCTCTCCTCCTGAGGCTCTCCACCCGGGGGGTGTATCGCCCCGAGGCAGTTTCGTTCGGATAC
>CAINDV010000790.1 GCA_903847485.1 uncultured Verrucomicrobiota bacterium | reverse complement strand
GTCGCCGGTGGGAGTTGGCTGCCCGACATGGATTTGAACCATGACAAACAGATCCAGAGTCTGCTGTGCTACCGTTACACCATCGGGCAGGCGGAGCGGGGCAAGCCTACGGCATCCCTTCCGCAAGTCAAGCCGGCAAACTGCAAAAGGTCATAAATCGTAAATCGAAAATGCCTGCCGAATTCCGCCTCATCCTCCAGCACGCCGACCAGCCCGGTTACACGCCGGACCTCGACTGCTACCTGCGCCATGGCGGCTATGAGGCGCTCAAGAAGGCGCTGGCGATTCCGCCCAAGCCGCTGCCCGATGGCAAAGTGCAAAGCCCGCAGGAACAGGTTCGGCAGGAAGTCATGGCCTCCGGCCTGCGCGGACGTGGTGGGGCCGGCTTCAGCGCCGGATTGAAGTGGAGCTTCGTGGACCGCCGCAGCGGCAAGCCGATTTATCTGATTTGCAACGCCGACGAGTCCGAGCCGGGCACCTTCAAGGACCGCCAGATCATTCACAAGGATCCGCACCAACTAATCGAGGGCATGGCGATTTCCTGTTGGGCCAACGACGTCCACCTCGCCTACATCTACATCCGCGGCGAGATGCCGGAAGGCGCGCGCCTCTTGAATCGAGCCTTAGCCGAGGCCCGCGCGAAGAACCTGCTCGGAAAGAACATCCTTGGCACTGGCTACGACCTGGAGATTCACGTCCATCGCGGGGCTGGCGCTTATATCTGTGGTGAGGAAACCGGCCTGATCGAGTCACTCGAAGGCAAGCGGCCCTACCCCCGCATCAAGCCGCCGTATTTTCCAGCCGTGCTCGGCCTTTACCTGTGCCCGACGATCGTCAACAACGTCGAGACGCTCTGCCATGTGAAGCACATTGTCGCGATGGGCGGCGCGGAATACGCCAAGCTCGGCACGCCGAACAACACCGGCACGCGTATTGTCAGCCTCAGCGGCCAGGTCAAACGGCCTGGCTATTACGAGATCGAGGTCGGCAAGGCGACTATGCGGGAACTAATCTTTGATCCTGCGTTCGGCGGTGGCCTGCGCGACGGTCGACAACTCAAGGCGATCATTCCCGGAGGCGTATCTTCCAAGGTTCTCAAGGCGGGCGACAAGGCTAAGATCAAGCGAAAGGGTGCCGATGGCAAAGAAGCCCTGGTAGAAGTGGAAGTGCTGGATTTGCCCTACGATTTCGATAGCCTCATCGCCGCTGGCACCATGTCCGGCTCGGCCGCCATCGTAGTGTTGGACGACTCGGTGGACATCGTCGCGGCGCTCGCCAACATCAGCGTGTTTTTTGCCCATGAAAGTTGCGGCCAATGCACGCCCTGCCGCGAAGGCTCGCTGTGGATGAGTAAGACGCTCAACCGCCTTACCAGCGGCGGCGGGCGGGCGCAGGACGCAGATTACTTGGGTAAGATCGCGGATAACATCCCCGGTGGCCGGACGGTTTGTGCCTTTGGCGAAGCTTGCTCCTGGCCGGTGCAAAGCTTCTTGGCTAAGTTCGGGGACGAGTTTGTCGCCAATGGCAAGGCGGATGAAGCGAGAACCGAAGCTGGCAAGCAGCAACACTCAAGCGAATATGCCTGACCCAATCACAATCTCAAAAACGCTCAGTATCCGCGACTGTGGCTTCGACGAGACCTGGCTACAGGAGCAGATCGTCAAAGACCCCAACATTCTCGGCATCTTGGAGCAAGGTGAGCTGGAACTAGTGAAGCGGGAGAAGTCTCAGATAAGCGGAGGACGGCTCGATTTTCTCCTCACCAACCCGGATGACAACTCAATGTATGAGGTGGAGGTGATGCTCGGTGAAACGGACGAGACACACATTATACGGACGATCGAGTATTGGGATTTGGAGAGGCGTGCCAGACCCCAACGGGAACACTATGCGGTTCTGGTGGCTGAGAAGATCACCCGCCGCTTCTTCAACGTCATTCAACTGTTCAGCCTTTCCATCCCCATCATCGCGATACAGGTCAGTGTAGTGGAAGGCGACGGCAAGAGGATGCTCCATTTCTCCAAGATTCTGGACATCTATGAGGAACCCGAAGTCGTGACTGAGTCGTCGTCTGAGGGGAGTTCAGAAGCGGCGTGGCTTGAAGACGCACCCCTTACTGTGGATTGTGCCAAGGCCCTGCTTGGCGTTGTGGCCTCCTTTTTCCCCGGTATGGGAATCAACTTCCTGAAGTACTATATTTCCTTGCGCCTCGGCAACAGGATTCTGTTCCTGCTCAGGCGGCGCAGTGGCCAACAGACACTCATTCACTTCTGGCTGGACGAAACCGGCTGGGTGGAAGCCCAGAAACTACTGGACGCTGAGGGGCTTCAATACGATCGCAAGCAAGCGATGGGGAGAGTCTTTGCTACCGCCGAGCTTGTGAAAGCCAAGCCCGAACTATTCAAGAAGCTTGGAGAGTTGGTAAAGGAGGCAAACAAGCGTTCCTGACGGCATTTGAGCAACGCGTAAGCATGGCGAACGCAACAACAACATTGACCAAGCCCGCCCCCCCGGCGGTCGAGACGTTCACCGTGAAGTTGGACGGCAAGGCCGTCGTCGTGCCTAAGGTCATTTCCAACCACGCGGCCCAACCGGCGTCGAGGCTGGAAATCAATCTCGCGGCGGGTTCGCAACTGTGATTTGCTACTCATATGACAACCACCACTCTCGAACGAACGAAACCCCGCCAGAGCAACGGCCAAGCCGTGCTGCTCCCGCTGCGCAACGGCGAGCATTTGTCGCGGGGTGAGTTTGAGCGACGGTGGGACCCCACTCGTGAACTGAGGCTGGCCGAGTTGATCGAAGGGATTGTCTTTATGTCTCCGCCCATCAGTGACACCCACAGCGAACACCACGACCGGTTGCACCACTGGCTAAGCGTCTATGCCCGGGCCACGCCAGGTGTGAAGTCACGCATCGCCCCTTCGCTGCGTCTTGACAACCGCAACGAGTATCAGCCCGATTGCTTGCTGCGCATCGAGCACCCTACGTTGGCGCGGTCCCGCGTCTCGCCGGATGGCTACCTCGAAGGCGCGCCGGAGTTGGTGGCTGAGATCGCCGTGACCAGTGCCGATTACGACGCCCACGAAAAGCGCGAGGTCTATGAGCGGCTTGGGATACAGGAATACTTGCTCTGGCAAGTCATGGACGCACAGTGCCATTGGCTGACTTTGGAAGACGGTAGATACGTTCTGCTCAAACCGCGCCCCGACGGCGTCTCGTACAGCCAGGTTTTCCCCGGATTGTGGCTGGATCTGCGGGCGCTGTTGGCAGGAGACGAGCGCCGCGTCGGAGCCGTCTTGAGCCGTGGACTGCAGAGCGCGGAACACGCCGCTTTCGTCCGGAAACTGGCGGCGAATTCAAAACTTCGCTAGCGTTTGCACAAATGAGCACCACCGCTGAAAAAGTCTGTGTCGATGCGTTGACCCTGCCGCGCCAGGCGCGGGCTGAGATTGCTCATCGTCTGCTGGTGAGCCTGGAGGATGAGGATTTCATGGACGATGTGGGCGAGGCGTGGCGCGAAGAAATTGGGCGCCGCCGCCAGGACTTCCGTGAGGGTCGGGCAAAGGCCGTGACTGCGGAGGCGGCGATGCGCCAGGCGCAGGCTGCCATCGAATGAAACCCGCAATTCTTCACTGTGAAGCCAATGTTGAACTTACCTCCATCGCAAAACATTACGCCTGTGAAAGATCCGAGTTGGCGCGCGATTTCCTGCACGCCTTCCGCGCCGCAAAGGATGCGATTGAAAACCAGCCGGATCGGTTCTCGTTCCTCGAGAAGCCGGTTCGTCGGGTCCGCGTTTCGGGTTTTCCGTATCAACTCGTTTACGAAGAGTTGGACGATTTCATTCATGTGCTCGCGATCATGCACGACAGTCGCGGGCCGGGGTATTGGCGAAACAGACTGAGTTGAAGATGCCCGACGCGCCCATAACCACCCCCAAGCCCGCCCCGCCGGCGGTCGAGACCTTCACCGTCAAGGTGGACGGTAAGGCTGTCGTCGTGCCAAAGTTCACGCCGGACCATGCCGGCAAGCCAGCCCCGACCACGATGCTGCACGCCTGCGAGGCGGCCGGCACCGTGGTCCCGCACTATTGCTATCACTCTAAGTTGCCCATCGCCGGCAATTGTCGCATGTGTCTGGTCGAGTACGGCACCCCGGCGCTAGGCCCGGATCGCAAGCCGATCCAGAATCCCGACGGCTCCCTCAAGATCGCCAAGTCACTGCGCCCCGCCATTGCCTGCGCCACGCCCGCCTCGCCGAACATGGAGATCTACACGACCACCCCGGCAGTGAAAGCCATGCGGGAAGGCGTGCTCGAGTTTCTACTTATCAACCACCCGCTCGACTGTCCCATCTGCGACCAGGCCGGCGAGTGCAAACTCCAGGAATACTCAGTGGACTACGGCCAGTCGGCGAGCCGGTTCGTTGAGCCGAAGGTTCACAAGCCCAAGGCGGTGGATCTCGGTCCGCGCATCATGCTCGATGACGAACGCTGCATTCTTTGCACGCGCTGCATTCGTTTTACCCGCGACATCGTCGGCGACGACGCGCTGGGCATCGTCAGTCGCGGGAGTTACAACACCATCGCCAAGTATCCTGGCCGCCAGTTCGACAACAACTACACGCTGAACACGGTGGACCTTTGTCCGGTGGGCGCGCTGACCTCCAAGGATTTCCGCTTCCAGATGCGCGTCTGGTTTCTCAAAGAAACCAAGAGCCTCTGCACGAGTTGCGGCACGGGCTGTAACACCGTCATTAGTTCGCGCGAAGGAAGGATTTACCGCTACACGCCGCGCGACAACGACGCCGTCAACGGCTCCTGGCTGTGCGACGCCGGCCGGCTTAACTATAAGTGGATTGGTCGCGAAGATAGGTTGAAGGAAGTCCTAGTGGGACAGGCTTCCAGCCTGTCTGCTTCTAAGACTAGCCAGCCTGGACAGGCTAGAAGCCTGTCCCACTCCAAGACGACTTGGACCGCCGCGCTGAAGGAACTTTCGGAGAAACTGACAGCGGCTCCCGCCGGCTCCGTGGCCATTGTCGCTTCGGCCCGTCAGACTAACGAAGAGTTGTTTCTCCTTAAGAAGCTCGCCACGAAGCTCAACGCGATCACTGACTCCGTTCCGCGCTTCGGCGAGAGTGACAAGCTGCTGGTGAGCGCGGATCAGAACCCCAACACCAACGGCGCGCGCCTTACTGGCATCTGTTTCACCGAGATGGGCATCAAGCTACCGGACATCGCGGCGGGCATCGCGAAGGGCACCATCAAGACACTCATCGTTTTTGGCGAAGACGTGACGAAACACGGCCTCGGCCCCGATCTGCTGGCCAAGCTGGAGGCGCTCATCGTCAGCGATATTCTCCCTAACGAGACCACTAAGGCGGCGCACTATCTGTTACCCGGCTGCGCTCATGTTGAGAAGCGCGGCACCTTCACCAACACCAAGGGCCGCGTGCAGAAGTTCATGAAGGCCGTCGAGCCGCCCGGCGATGCCCGGCCTGAATGGGAGTTTCTGCGCGAACTGGTTCAAGGCGTCACCGGTCAGGATGGCTTCACGAGCATCGAAGGTTTGTTCAACCTGATGGCAAAGGAAGTGCCGGAGTTCGCCGGCCTTACTTGGGCCGGGCTGGGCGATGCCGGCGTGACAATCCAAGTCTGAACCGCCACAATCTACGCATGAGTGCAACCATCGATCAACTAGCCGGACTGACTGTGGAATTGCCGTTCACCGTGTCGAACGACGAGGCGCGCATGGCGCTGGCGATCCGCTTGTTTGAGAAGGGACGAGTCTCCTTGGGACAAGCCGCCAACCTCGTCGGTTTCTCGAAGCGAGCGTTCCTAGACATCTTGGGGCGAGAGGGCATCGCGGTGGTGAACTACCCGGTCAGTGAACTGGAGAAGGAGTTGTCACCGTGAGTCAAGTCGTCGTGAGCGACAGCACCTGCCTGATTGAGCAATGATTGAAGCTATCACCAATTGGTTCGGCAGTCCGATAGGCCAGTTCGCGCTCTTCAGCGTGCTCAAGGTCGTGGCCGCGTTTTCGGTGCTCATGGCTATGGTCGCCTATGTCGTGTTAGTCGAGCGCAAAGTCTGCGCCGCCATGCAGGACCGCATTGGGCCTAACCGCGCGGGGCCATTCGGTATTTGGCAACCGCTCTGCGACGCCGTGAAGTCGTTCTTCAAGGAGGATTTCACTCCGGGCCATGTGCGGAAGGTGTTCTTCTGGCTGGCACCGGCGATTGTGATGGTTCCAGGACTAATGAACATCGCCGTCATCCCCTTCGGCTCGAACCTGGGTAAGCAGCCCATGGTCATCGCTGACTTGAACGTCGGCGTGCTCTACACTTTCGGCCTCGTGTCACTCGGCGTGTATGGCTTGGTGCTGGCGGGTTACGCGGCTAACTCGAAGTATCCCTTCCTCGGCGGCATCCGCTCCAGCGCCCAGATGATTTCCTATGAGATCGCGATGGGCCTGTCGGTCATCCCGATCTTCCTGCTCGTCGGCAGCCTGAACCTAAGCGAAGTCATTCACTACCAGTCCGGCGGTTTCTGGAACTGGATGGTGGTCAAGCAACCGCTGGCGTTCGCAATCTTCCTCGGCGCGGCCTTCGCGGAAACCAACCGTGCGCCGTTCGATCTGCCCGAGGCCGAGCAGGAACTGGCCGGCGGCTATAACATCGAATATAGCTCCATGAAGTTCGCGCTCTTCTTCATGGGCGAATACGCGAACATGATCCTCGCCTCGGCCATGATGGTGACGCTGTTTTTCGGCGGGTGGACGCTGCCGCTGTTCGGATTAGATCAGCCTGCGACGACGCTCTGGGTGGGCTTGCTCCACATCGGAGTATTCCTGGCGAAGCTGGGAGCGTTCATGGTGATGTTTGTCTGGGTGCGTTGGATGGTCCCGCGCTTCCGCTATGACCAGTTGATGAACTTAGGCTGGCGGCGGTTCATCCCGCTGGCGCTGGCGAACATCGTGGTAACCGCCTTAGTGCTATGGTGGCGTGCAACATGAGAACGCGATGCCAACAGTCCTACGAATCAATGGCTACCGCATCGGGTTCTTTAGCGCCGACGGTGACGAACCGCTGCATGTGCAGGTCAGCAAGGGTGGCGGCACAGCGAAGTTCTGGTTGGAACCTATCGCGCTGTCCCGCAACCTCGGCTTCGCCAAACCCGACCTCAATGAAATCGAACGACTCCTGCGCGATCATCAGCAGGAGCTTCTGAAAGCATGGCATGATTACTTTAGATGACCTTCGTGTGACCCACGTCACCAGCACCAATGACACGCTCGGCGTGGACTTCGATGATGGCCGGTCGGTGCGGCTGCCGCTGAGGTGGTATCCGCGTCTCTTCCATGCGTCGCAGGCCCAGCGCGACCATTTTGAGTTGATGGGGCAGGGATTTGGCGTCCATTGGCCCGATGTGGATGAGGACTTGAGCGCCGAAGGACTGGCTTTGGGCAAGCCGTCCATTGAGTTCATCAAGCAACAACGGCGCAGTGATTCGCAGAAATTGGCCGCATGATCGTTCAACGCAAACCTCTGGCTCTCTGGGAGCGCCTTTACCTGCCGGTGTTTATCGGCGGGTTGAAGGTTACACTGCGTCACTTCTTCATGAAGAAGGTGACGATGCAGTATCCCGAAGAGAAATGGGTTGTGCCGGAGGGCTACCGCGGCGCGCCCTATCTTGTCCGCGACCAGGCAGGCAACACTAAATGCGTCTCCTGCCAACTCTGCGAATTCGTCTGTCCGCCCAAGGCTATTAAGATCACGCCGCCCGGCCCCGCCTCCCTGACCGCCGACCGTCCGAACGCGGAGAAGATGCCCCGCGAGTTCGAGATTAACATGCTCCGCTGCATCTTCTGCGGCTTCTGCCAGGAAGTCTGCCCGGAGGAAGCGATCTTCCTACAGAAGGATTACTCGCTTACTGGCAAGAGCCGGCCAGAGATGATCTACAACAAAGAAAAGCTCCTCGGCCTTGGCGGCACACACGCGGGCATCCAAAAGTGGAAGCACAAGCTCGAGGAGGCGAAGGAACAGGATATGTTTCCGGTGAGGCAATGATGAAATCCGCAATCCGAATGCCGAAATCCGAGAGAAATCCGAAGCCCGAAGCCCGAATGGGACTCCGGCGCTCGGACGTGATTGCCCTTCTTCGGATTTCGGATTTCGGGCTTCCTTCGGATTTCGGATTTCGGATTTCGGATTTCGAAAGGCAGGACACCTAGCATGGAAACCCTCCTCTTCTATCTCTTCGCCGCCATGACCGTCGGTTGCGCCCTCATGGTCGTCGCCAACCCGTTCAGCCGCAATCCGGTCACGAGCGCGATGTTCCTAGTGCTGACCATCGTTTCGATGGCGGGTTTGTTTGTGCTGCTGCACGCCTTCTTCCTGGGCGCGGTGCAAATCCTGGTCTATGCCGGCGCGGTGATGGTGCTCTTCCTATTTGTTATCATGCTGCTCGATTTGAAGGAAGAGGAGCGCCGTAAGATCAAGCTCTTCGGACTTATAGGCGGCCTCGTCTCAGTCGGCACCATCGGGGCCATCTTTCTACAGTCCCTCGCAGCCACGCGCCCCGGCGCAAACTTACCGGCTTCCGGCGCGGAAGGTTCGACCGCCGCCTTGGGAAAACTGCTTTTCACCAACTACCTGCTACCCTTTGAAATCGTCTCCGTGCTGCTGCTAGTGGCGATGGTCGGCGTGATTCTGCTAAGTAAGAAAGAACTGAAATAGCCGCGAAAGAACGCAGAGAACACAAAGAAACGACTATGAGGACGATCAACGAACTTTGCGATCTGGTCCGCCAGACGGCCTACGACATTCACGTCTATCACGGGAATGGGCACCTTGAGAAGGTGTACGAGAACGCGCTCGCCCACCGGTTGCGCAAGGTTGGCTTGGATGTGAAGCAACAGTATCCGCTGAAGGTTCATGACCAAGATGGCACTGTGATCGGCGACTACTACGCGGACCTCGTGGTTGAAGACAGGCTGGTTGTCGAACTGAAGGCAGCGCAGAAAATCGCGGACGAGCATGTTGCCCAGATTCTCGGTTACCTTAAGGCTTCCCGTACCGAACACGGGCTGCTCATAAACTTCGGCTCGTACCGTTTCCAAATCCGCAAGTACGTCATGAGCCAAGGAACCGGCAGGGAGGAAGGCCTCTCCCCAATCGCGGGCCTTGCCATGCTTTTCTCTGCGTTCTTTGCGTTCTTTCGCGGCTGATCCCCCCATGACCCCTAGCCTCGAACACTATCTCGTCGTCAGCGCGCTGCTCTTCGCGCTCGGCCTGCTCGGCGTCCTCACGCGGCGTAACCTGATCGTCATCTACATGTCGCTGGAGTTAATGCTTAACGCGGCCAACCTCGCCCTCGTCGCCTTCTCGCACTTCAACGACAACCTCGACGGACAAGTTATGGTCTTCTTCATCATCACCGTGGCGGCGGCGGAGGTGGCGGTTGGTCTGGCGCTCATCGTGGCACTTTACCGCAAGCGCCAGACCGCTCACGTCGAAGACCTGACGAGCCTGAAACTGTGACCATGAAATCCGCACTGATTCAACGCCAAGTCGCCAAGTCGCCAAGTCGCAACAGAAGTGTTGCTCTGTGCCTTTGCGCCTTTGCGCCTTTGCGTTAAAAGACCGGATGAAACTCCAATCGCTACCTTGGTTGATTCTGTTCCTGCCGCTGCTCGCGGCGGCGGGTATCACGCTCTTCACGCTGCCTAACCGCCGGCTTAGTGCGATCCTCTCAAACCTCGCCGTCTTCGGCAGCTTAGTGCTCACGGTTCTGTTCATTGCTGTCAACGGCTGGCATCCAGCGGCGACTGAGTTGCGCACGACCTGGCTTTCCGTCGGCGGCCTGGAGGTGGACTTCGGCCTGCGCCTCGACGCCCTGAGCCTCTTAATGACACTCATAGTAACCTTTGTCGCGAGCTTCATCCATCTCTACTCCGCCGGTTACATGCGAGACGACTCCGGTTACTCGCGGTTCTTCGCCAGCCTGAGCCTGTTCACCTTCTCGATGCTCGGCATCGTGCTCTCGAACAACTTCCTCCAACTTTTCATCTTCTGGGAACTGGTGGGAGTCTCCAGTTACCTGCTGATTGGCTTCTGGTTTGAGAAACCTTCCGCCGCTGATGCCGCGAAGAAGGCCTTCATCACTAACCGGGTCGGCGACTTAGGCTTCATTCTGGGAATTCTCGTCGTCTGGGCCGCGCTCGGCTCGCTACATTTCGCGACGCTGGAGGGTACGCTGAAGCAGAACCCACAGGCTCTCGGTGCCATCGCCACGGTTGCCGGCCTCTTGATCTTCTGTGGCGCGGTGGGTAAGTCCGCGCAGTTTCCGCTCCACGTCTGGCTGCCCGACGCCATGGAAGGCCCCACGCCGGTCAGCGCGCTCATTCATGCCGCGACGATGGTGGCCGCTGGTGTCTATATGCTTTGCCGCGTCTTCTTCCTGTTGAACTCTCAGGCGCTCGTCGTCATCGCGGTGGTCGGCGGTGTGACGGCGTTGCTCGCGGCCGTCATCGCCATTCAGCAGAACGACATCAAACGCATCCTCGCCTACTCCACACTCTCGCAACTTGGCTACATGGTCATGGCTGTCGGCCTGGCCCGCACCTCGCACGATCCTTCTCCGGCGATGTTTCATCTCGTTACCCACGCCTTCTTCAAGGCGCTGCTGTTCCTTGGTGCTGGCTCGGTCATTATGGCGATGCACCACGAGCAAGACATCTGGAAAATGGGCGGCTTGCGCAAGCAGACGCCCGCGACTTACTGGACCTTCATGGTCGGCACTCTCGCGCTCTGCGGCGTGCCGCCCTTCAGCGGCTTCTACTCGAAGGATGCCATCCTTGCCGCGGCGCAACATGACTTACCACTCTTCATCCTGGCCGCGCTCGTGGCAGTAATGACTACGTTCTATATGTTCCGATTGGTGTTAGTAGCCTTCCACGGTGAAGCTAAGTCCGACACCGCCCGCCATGCCCACGAATCGCCCGGCCTCATGGTCTGGCCGTTGCGCGTGCTCGCCGTGCCGTCGGTGCTGGCTGGCTTCTGGGGCGTGGAGAAACTGGCGGCCTCCATGTATGTCACCGAGGAAACGGTTCACGCCGCGCACTGGTATCAGGAAATCTTCGCGCCGTTCCAGCACGCGCCGGTCGCCGCCGGAGCCGGGTTAGTGGCGGTCGCCATCGGCTTCATTGCCGCCTACATGCTATACGCCAAGGCTAAGACCGATCCACTGCCGGAGAAGCTCGGTGCCCTTTCCACGGCCATGCGCAACCGCTTTTACTTCGACGAACTCTACGGAGCCACAGTCATCCGCTTCAATGATACTCTCGCGGCGATCACCGACGGATGGGACCGTTGGATAGTCTCCGGCTTCTGTATCGGCTTGGTGCGTGGCGGCACCGACTTCACCGGCCGGGCCTTGCGCCTGTTCCAAACCGGCAACCTCCAGACTTATGCTCTACTCTTTGTGCTAGGCGTGGCGGCGGTGCTCTATTTCGCGTTGAGCTGAGCGGAACTCGCACTTACCAAGCATGAAGACGCTCGAACCCAGCCTGCTCGCCGAAGCCGTTGAACGGCTGAAGCTGGAGTTCCAGCCGGAGGAAATCTATCTCTTCGGTTCGCACGCCTGGGGCACGCCGCATGACGACAGCGACGTGGATTTGATGGTGGTGGTCCGCGACAGCGGTGAGCGAGCCACCCGGCGAATGCAGCGGGCGCATCATTGTTTGCGCGGACTGCGGATGAGCAAGGATGTCTTTGTCCAAACCCGTCAGGAATTCGACCGCTACCGGCATCTAAGTGCCTCCCTCCAGCACCAGATCGTGGAGAAAGGAACAAAGCTGCATGGCTGACGACCTATCCCACCTCACCCGCGACTGGCTGACGAAAGCCTCGCACGACCTCCAGGCCGCGCGCATCGTCAGCGTGGCACCGGACGGTCCGCTCGACACCGCCATCTACAACTGCCAGCAGGCGGCAGAGAAGGCACTGAAAGGCTGGCTGACGTGGCGTGGGCTTGAGGCTGCCAAGACTCACGACTTGGTTCGATTGCTGGGGGAGGCAGCCGACGACAACGCCGACTTCAGCCAATTTGAAGAGGCCGCCGAAATCCTTACACCGTATGCTTCCGCGTTTCGCTACCCCGGCCTGACGGCGGACCCGATGCCATCAGGTGAGGAATTTGAAGAAGCTCTGCGGCAGGCGCAGGCCATTTACAATTTCGTGATAGCCCTGCTTCCTCCCACGACGAGACCGGAGCCAACCAAGTCATAGAATGTCCACGCTTACCTACATCCTAGGATGGCCGCTGCTCGCCGCACTGGCGCTGGCGTTTGTGCCGCGCAACTTCCGCTTCCTAGCACGCGCCATCGCCCTTGCCGCCACCGGCCTGAGCCTATTACTCGCCATAAAGGTGTTCCTCCAGTTTGCCGGCGCGACAGTGAACGCGGACGGCTACCGCTTCGTGCAGCAAGTCACCTGGCTGGCCACCTTTGATGGCAGTCCGCTTCTGGCTGGCGTGCCCGCGGCGATTAGTTACCACGTCGGCGTGGACGGCCTGAACGTCGGACTTATCCTCATGGGAGCCATCGTGGCGTTCGCCGCCGTGTGTGTCTCCTGGGAGATACAGTCGCGCGAGAAGGAGTATTACATCCTACTACTCGTGATGACGGGCGGCATACTCGGGGCCTTCGCGTCGCTGGACCTGTTCTTCTTCTACGCCTTCCACGAACTGGCGCTGGTGCCGACGTTTATCATGATTGGTGTGTGGGGTCGGGGAGAGCAGAAGAACTACGCCACGTTCCAGATCACGCTCTATCTCAGCATCGGGGCGTTGCTGGCGCTGGTCGGACTTATCGCACTCTACCTGCAATCCGGCGCGAACACCTTCGACCTACCGGCGCTGACCCGGCATCTTCAGAGCCAGCCGCTCGCGTCCGGTTCGCAGCACTTTATCTTCCCGCTGCTACTTTTCGGTTTCGGTATCCTAGTGTCGCTCTGGCCGTTCCACTCTTGGGCGCCGCTGGGCTACGGCTCCGCCCCGACTGCCACCGCGATGCTCCACGCCGGCGTGCTGAAGAAATTTGGCCTCTACGGACTGATTCGTATCGCCTTGCCGCTGATGCCTGAAGCGGCGCAGAGTTGGATGCAAATCCTCGCCTGGCTCTGTCTGGGTAACATCCTCTACGTCGGCTTCGTGGCGATGCGGCAGAAGGATCTCAACCTACTCATCGGCAACTCCAGCGTCGCCCACATGGGCTTTGCCTTCCTCGGCATCGCCAGCCTGACACTCATCGGCGTGACCGGCACGGTGATGATCATGATCGCCCACGGCCTGCTCGCGGCGCTGACCTTCGGCCTAAGCGGCTATCTCTACCAACAGACCGGCACCTTGGAGATGACGAAGCTCGGCGGCCTGCTCAAGCGGATGCCCTTCATCGGCGCGCTGTTAGTCATGGCGATGTTTGCCGGCTGCGGGCTGCCGGGCTTCGCTAACTTTGTCGGTGAAGTGCTGACCTTCTTCGGCACCTGGCAAAGTGAGTCGCTGGTGGGGGCGCAGAAGTTTGTCGTCCTGGCGGCGTGGGGCGGCCTGCTGATTGGTGCTATCTACATGCTGCGCGCCGTCCGCCGCGTGCTGCACGGCGAACTGCCGGAGGCTTGGCACTCGCTGCGCGACGCTTCGGCGCTCCAGCGGGTACCCTACGTCTTACTGCTGGCCGCGTTGCTGCTGTTCGGCTGCTTCCCCAGCCTGCTAACCGACCAGATCAAACCCGTCGCCGAGCAGATTGTGAAAATGGCCACCACGAAGACCGGTGCCGGCGTCGCGCCGACCGCAACCGCCGCGCACGGCCAGGCCGGAGCCGTCCCTACTTTGACCCACGTTCCATGAACGTCTTTCTACTTAGTCACGAAATACCCGCCGTCCTGCTGGGCCTGGCCCTCCTATTGGTGGACCTATGGCTGCCGGCGTCGGAGAAGCGCAAGCTCGGCTATGCGGCCGCCGCCGGCGTCGGTGCCATCCTACTCTTCAGTCTATTCCAGTTCAGCGTCGGCACCGTTGGCACGCAGCACGCCTTCGGGACGATGTTTGTCCTCGATCCGCTGGCACTGTTCTTCAAGCGCTTCTTCCTGCTCGCCGCCCTGCTGGTGCTGCTGATGTCCGTCGAGTTAGCGGATCGGATCGGAGCGGGCATCGCGGAGTATTACGCGCTCATCCTATTCGCGCTGACGGGCATGATGTTCGCCGCGTCGGCCAATGACTTCACGCTGTTCTTCGTCTCGCTGGAGTTGATCACCGTCACCTTCTATGTGCTGGTTAGTTTCCAGCGCACGCGACAATCCTCGTTGGAAGCCGGGGTGAAGTATCTCATCATTGGCGCGCTGGCGTCGGCCTTCATGGTGTTTGGCATCGCGCTTGTCTATGGCACGACGGGTAAGTTCGACTTCCCCGGCCTCGCCGGCGTGGCGGGCCAGTTCGCCGACAACAGGCTCTTCCTCTGCGGCCTGCTGATGGTGTTAGTGGGACTCGGTTTCAAGATTGCCGTGGTTCCGTTTCAACTCTGGGCGCCCGACGTTTACCAGGGCGCACCGACGCCCACAACTGCCTTCCTGGCCGTTGGTTCAAAGGCAGCGGGCTTCGTGCTCCTGCTGCGTCTGCTCTTCGGCACGCTTCCCGGAGTGGCGGAACACTGGCGCGTCCTACTGATGGTGCTCGCCGGCGCGACTATCCTCTACGGCAACCTCTGCGCCATCCCGCAGCGCGATCTTAAGCGGTTGCTCGGCTATTCGAGCATCTCGCACGCTGGCTATCTGCTGCTGGGCGTGGTGGCTTTTAGCGATGCGGGCCGCGCGGCGGTTCTGTTCTACTTAGGCGGCTATCTCTTCAGCGTGCTGGGAGCCTTCACGGTCATCTGCCTGGTGCTGCGCGAGGCGGAAGGTGCAGACATCGGCAAACTGGCAGGCTTGCACCAACGCTCTCCGCTCTTGGCCGCGACGCTAACTCTGGCAATGGTCTCGCTGGCGGGCATTCCACCGCTCGCCGGATTCTTCGGGAAGTTCCTCCTCCTCAAATCCGTCATCTCCGCCGGGGCTGATTGCTCCTGTTACTACTGGCTGACGTTCGTGGCGCTCGCTGGTGTCGTGATCTCACTCTATTACTACTTTGGAGTCATCCGCGCCATCTATTGGTCCAAGGACGCGGACGACCTTACGCCTATTACCCTCGGCTGGCCCATGAAGGCCGCGCTCGGCGTCTGCCTCGCCGGCATGTTATTCATCGGCATCTATCCGAACCCGCTGGTGAACTTAGCCACTGCGGCGGTGAAGATGTTGCGCTAACGAGCGATAGCCGCTGCTGGCGACGACGCTTTGGTTTCTGAACTTAGCAAGCGATGAGCCCGCTGACACCACCGGACTCGCACCATTTACTCGCGGCCCAAGGTTGGCTTGGACTGGGCGCGCACCAGGACGCGGCGGCCGAACTCGATTGCCTCGCGCCTACACTGCGCGCTCATCCGGACGTGTTGGCGGTTCGGTGGCAGGTCTGTGCCGTCGCCCGCAACTGGGAGGATGCGGTTGCCTGTGGCGCGGCTCTCGCGGAGATCGCGCCTGACGATCCGCGAGGCTGGCTCAACCGCTCTTACGCCTTGCATGAACTCCGTCGCACGGCCGAGGCTCTCGATAGTCTTCTCGGTGTCGTGACCCGCTTTCCCGCCGAGCCTACGATGCGTTACAACCTCGCCTGCTATGCCTGCCAACTCGGCGACCTGCCTGCGGCGCGGGCGTGGCTGGAGCGGGCCTTTGCTGGCGAAGGCGGCGGTGCTCTGCGAAGCGCCGCCAGCGACGACCCGGATCTCGCCCCGTTGTGGGCCGAGGCACATCCCGGCCAATCCTGACCGTGGTGCATACGGAGACTTGGACATTCTGACCCGCAGCTTGGGCAGGAATAGACGCGATGAATTGGCGCGAGCCCACTCGCCCCGCGGAGTGGTCGCTCAGGTCAGGCGGTTTTCCAAGCTGCAACCGTAGCTCCGGCCCGGCGGCACGGGATCGGGTCGGGTGCCGGGGATTGCGCTCCGGCACTCGCCGGCGCCACCGGACGTGCGGTTGTGCGCATCCGGCGGTGGGATGACCTCGCCATAGTTGTGAGGGGTGCGTGACCGCAGAGTAACTTTGTTCAGGCGGCGAGTTTGACTTTGAGATAGTTGGCGTTGTTGAGGCGATCCCAGCATTCATCCCACCGGTTGCTTTTGAGCGCCAGGCGGAGGTTCAAGACGCTGGTGGCGCCGG
>CAINDV010000789.1 GCA_903847485.1 uncultured Verrucomicrobiota bacterium | reverse complement strand
CCGTCCGACGGGGAGAGGGTGCCCGCGAGGGCGGGTGAGGGGATGCCGCGGTGTCACCGGGTTTCTGTGGGTCAGGAGTTATGGGGTGGGAGCCCGTAAGTTGCGAGCCGCGCCCCACGCCATCACTAAAGAGGGCGCAAACCTTCCGGCCCGTCCAAGGCCGCTCCACCCAGAAATCCAAAGCCGAAGGCTCCGGGGTGCCCGGCCCCAGCGCATTGACCGTGTTAGTGCTCAAGTCGGCTTGCGCCAATACTTCGTCCACCGGTAACGGAGCGGCATTGTTGTCACGCCATAGCACGCCGCCATCTCCGAGCATGGCAACGCGAAGCAGGCCGCCGCGCAGCCAGGCGAGGGTCAGGGTTGTCTGGAGGAGGCCGCCTTTGCGCAAGATATACTTCCATGTGGATAGGAAGGTGCCCGGCGGACACGACTCTTCCGGGTTGGCCGCCATCGCCTGGGCGACTTCTTGGAGGCTGTGGCCCGCCGCCGCGAAAGCGCGCCGGGCTTGTTCGCGGGAAGGTGGTCCTACGTCTTCGGCTGTGGGTGGAGCAGTCAGTTCTTGCACCACGGTTTGCAGGGCGACCGCACAAGCGAGTTCGGAAGCCCATTCGGAGCGGTAGGAGGAGGTAAGGCCATCGGCCAGAGCCAAGACCATGAGTGGCTCCGCTTCGGCAGCGCTCGCGCCGCCAACCCAGGCCAGGGCGTAGTCTTGGTTAGTCTCCTTGTCCTGCCCTGCCGGCCCGAAGTCGGTATGCAAGGACAGCACGGTGGAACCGCTGGCCAGGCAGCCAGTGCCGACCACTAACTCTCCGGCCTGTCGGAGCCAGTCCAGGCACGGCTGAACCTGCTTCGCCACAAGGCCAACCCCCGCCACTCCGGGATCGCCGGGCATCGTGTCAGGCATTGGTTACTGCTGGACGGTCTTGATGACGGAGGCAATGTCTTTGGCATTGGACACGCCGGAGCTGCCCACGGAACTAATGAAGCGGCTCAAGACTTGGGCATCGGCAATGTGGACGTAACACTCTGGAGAGGCGATGGCCCGTAGGGTGTTCTCGTCGAGTTCGCCTCCGCCCACGGACACGCCCGCAGCGGCGATGACCACTGGGTCGCCGTCCAGGCTCAACTGTTTGATCTGCTCCGCCACCGGCTGCGGGCCGGGGCCGACGTTGTGTCCGCCATCGGAGAAGACGATCACCAGCGGCAAAGGATGCTCCGCCCGTTCCGGGTGGTCTTGGAGCGCCTGCATGTAAGGGCGCAGTCGGTCCAGCGTAGTTTGCAGCGCGGCGGTGATGTTCGTCTGGCCGCCGTCGCCCGGGATGGCGATCTGGTCTGGGTCAATCTTGCGCACGGGGGTGAGGTCGGCCTGCGGATCCACCGTGGCGTTGCTGTCGAAGCGGACAAGCAGGAATTTGAAGTAGGACCGGTCCGGCCCGGTGGGGCCGCGCGACTGACATTCCATGACCATCTCACGGATGCCGTCGGTGGCGGCCTGGGCTTTTTCTCCCGCCATGGAGCGTGCTGTTGTCGGCGAGCACGCAAACGAGTTGCGGACGAGATTGTTTGGCTTGTCTGGGCATAGATTGTGTTTTGGTAAAACGTGTGGTGCGAGATTGACCGAGTACGTTTCGTTTTAGAATCCAAAATGTTCCCGGCTTAAGCCGCAAGCTGTGGCGCTGACATTCGGCCCTACCTCCCGGCGGGATTCGGCCCCCGGCCGCAAGGCTAATCGGGTGCCAGGCTGGAGTCTGCCATGCGTCGCCCATGGTGCCCCGCCGCCGTCATGGCGTTGGAGGCTTGGGTGGTGTTGGCCGAACCGGGCGCGCCCCTTGATCCCAACCAACGCCCTTCGCTTTCGCCTGATCGGCGCGAGGTGGTCGCCCTGATGGGCGAAGCGGCCGGCATTCAACAGGCGAAGTTCCTGCCCATCCGGCGCAATGCCTCGGGGGCCTTTACCGGCTTCGGAGAACCGCAAGTCCTGCACGCCAGCCAGACGCAGGGGCGGTTTGCCCAACTCCTGCCGACACAAACACCAACGGTGGAGGAACAAGCCCGCGCGCAGGCCATCCTCCGGGCCAAGGGCGTCGTGGTGGCCACACCGGCGGCTCCGAAACCCAACGTGCGCTCCAGGCCCCGGCACGGGTTTTCCTGCTGACCTGAACTTCAGTGTATGCGTTACGAAACGATCATTGCTCCAGCCAAACAGGTCACGGTGGCGGGCAGTCAGGAAATTCAGAGACCGGATTTCGCCTGAAGCTTGGAGCTACTTAACCCGCCATGGAAGCTCCCCAAACTCTACCCAT
>CAINDV010000788.1 GCA_903847485.1 uncultured Verrucomicrobiota bacterium | reverse complement strand
GAGGCTCCCGCCGAGCCTCAACGGCAGCGGCAATGATTCTCCGAACGGCTCGGCAGGAGCCTCGCCCTACCACGACCGGCGTTGTCATACACGCTCTAACCGTCCACCCGACAACTATCCACCTGAACTGCCGCTGGCTCCCCGATGGCGACGATTGGCACCTATGACAATAAACCGTCCCCTGACTTATCCTAAGGCCCAAGGCGAGACTATTGCCGCTTTCGGTAACGCCCGCCTTGCCCGCCAGCCTGATGGCCGGCACCTACTCATCGGCGGCACGAAGGACGACGACGCCGAGGCCCGCGAATGGTGCTCGTTATTCGCACACGAAGTGGTGTTCTCCGCCGCGCCCTGGCCTTATCCCGCCCTCCCGCGAAGCCGGCCGCCATCGGTCGGACGGGCGGTTTCCGTTATTGGTGGGCGTCGTCGCCGTCGCCCTGTCTGCGCCAGCCATGACTAATAAATGACGAATGACGAATGAATGACGAAGCCCGAAATCCGAAACCCGCTGGTTCGTGTTCTCTGCCCAGGCCGGTTGCATCCTTGATGGGACAAAGCGCCACTCCCGGGTTCTTAGTCATTCGGGCTTCGTCATTCTTTCTTCATTCGCAATTCCTAGTTCGTCATTTCAAACTTTCTTCTAAAGTCCCCCGCCTTCCTGCCGATACAGTACGCGTGCAAGATCAAGACTTTCGCCGGTTCAGGGCCAGTCATCTGCCCCGGCGGATTTGGCGGCTATCTGCGGGATGGGCTATGTCCATCGCCGGCTGATAGCTCCGTCAAGACTGCGTGCGCCAGCATCGGCGATCACACCTTATGACCACACAAACACTAGAACCCGCCAACGCGGTAGCCGGCCCTAACTTGGGCGGCAAGTATCTCACCTTCGCCTTGGGCGAGGAATCCTACGCGGTGGATGTCCGCAAAGTGCGCGAGATCATCCGCCTTACTAACATCACCACCGTGCCCCAGATGCCGAGCTTCATCCGGGGCGTCATCAACCTGCGCGGGAAGATCATCCCGGTGATTGACCTGCGCCTACGCTTCGGGCTGCCCACTGCGGCCACCACGGACAAGACTTGCATCGTCGTCGTCCAAATCCAAATCGGCGTCAACCTTCGGCGCGAGACTGGGCTGATTGTGGATAACGTCGAGGAAGTCTTGAACCTTACCGCCAACGACATCGAGCCGACCCCGGATTTCGGCTCCCAGGTGGATACCGAATACCTCCTGGGCATGGCCAAGGTCAAAGGCGTCGTCAAGATGCTGCTCGACCTGGACCGCGTCCTCGGCAGCGAGGAAGCCGAAGCCTTGGAGCAGGTCGCCGCCAAGAATTGACCGCCGTGAAGCATCGCTCTATAGGAAAGCGTCTTTGCGCCTTGGCCGCCGGTTGGGCGCTGTGCTTCAGCGCGTTCGCGGCCGATTCCCCCACGCCACTCCCGCCGGACAAGGGCGGCTATAACCTCTTCCATCCCACGCCGCAAAATCTGCTGCGCGAGATGAGCACCGACCGGCCTGATAAAACGGAAAGCGCCTACACCGTGGACGCCGGCCATTTCCAGATCGAAATGGACGCGCTCAACTACACCCACGATCACGACACCGCCAACGGGGCCGACCTCCAGGCTGACAGCCTCGCGGTGGCGACCCTCAATCTGAAGGCCGGCTTACTCAACAACGTGGATCTCCAACTGATGCTGGGCACTTACAACTGGGTGCGAGTCTCGGATCGCGGCGCGGTGACCCGGCAGAGCGGCTTTGGCGATGTGACCCCCCGCCTCAAAATCAACCTGTGGGGCAACGACGGCGGCCCCACGGCGCTGGCGCTCATGCCCTTCGTCAAGTTCCCCACTAGCCAGGACAACTTGGGCAACCACGCGGTGGAAGGCGGTCTCATTATTCCGCTGGCGGTGGCGCTGCCGCTGGGCTGGAGCATGGGCCTGATGACGGAGTATGACCTCCGGCAGGATGCGGAGGGCAGCGGTTACCATCCGGAGTTCGTCAACAGTGTCACCTTCGGCCACGATATTGTCGGACGCCTGGCGGGCTATGTGGAATTCTTCAGCCTGGTCAGTGCCGACCATGATGCGCCTTGGATCGGCACGGCGGACCTCGGCCTGACTTACCGCCTGACCGACAACCTGCAACTTGACGCCGGCGTGAACATCGGCGTCACCCGCTCAGCCGATGACCTGAACCCGTTTGTCGGCCTGTCCCTGCGCTTTTGATTTGGTAAATTAACAAAACAATAAACAATATGACTGTTAGCACTCGTATGACACACTTACACTCACTAAACCCTCAAATGAAAGACACACTATAAACAGTTGGACCTTAGGCACAAAATCCTCGGCCCCGTCACCTTCCTCGTTGCTCTGCTCGCCCTCGGCAGCGAAGAAGTCGAAGCTCTTAACCAAACCATCACCGCCAACTAACTAATCCCGTCACCTTCAAATATCGTCACCTAAGTTTTCGTCACCTAAACCTTCGTCACACAAACCTTCAACACTAATAGATTATGAATCAATGGACTATTGGAAAAAGAATCATCGCCGGCTTCAGCCTCCTTACCGTGCTGATTGCCGTTTTGGGCATCACTGCCTACTTTATGTTCTACCGCGTCGCCAACGAAGTCACTTCGTTGAGCCAACATGCGCTGCCCGCCGTGCAAAACAGCACCGGCGTGGAGCGCTCCGCCTTCGAGTGCATCATGGAAGAGCGTAACTATGTGCTCGACCAAAAGGACACCACCCACCAGAAAGCCAAGGCCAAGGTGGGCGAATTAATGGGGAACCTGGACAAGGTGGACGCCGTGGCGGCTAAGTTCCAAGACACCGCGTTGGAAGCCAAATCCAAGGAAGTGCGCAAGATCAGCCAGCAATGGGCTGACCTCTATGAGAAGGGCGTGGCCGCCTTTCAGGCCAACGCCGTCGCCAACGCTGACATGGCGGGGAAAGGCCAACTCGTTGGCAAGGAAGCCGACGCCTACATGGCGGCCAAGAACTCCGAATACATGGACGCCAAGAACGCGCTGGCCGTCGTCAACCGCATCAGCGCCTTGGCTTTCGAAACGCGGATGAGCGAAAAGGCGTACATGCTTTACAAGGAACAGAAGTACTTCGATGTCATCACCAAGAACATCGCCGCCCTGCTCACCAGCTACGATCAGTTGGAGAAGCTTAAACCCGACACGGCGGAGCAAAAGCAGATCACCGACGCTCGCAAAGCCACCCAAGACTACTTCGACGCGGCCAAAAAGTGGGTCGAGACTCAAAAAGCCACCGTCGCCGCCGAAGGCGTGATGGAACAGACTTACGCCAGCGTGATGACCGCCTACACCCAGTTCATGGATGACAAACAGAAGGACTACAAGACGATGACCAACGATACCGAGAAGGCGACCGCCTACCAGATGTTAATGGATGGCAGCCTCGTGGCGGATCATGCCAACGCCGCCGTCATTTACTCCAAGAAATACATGTTG
>CAINDV010000787.1 GCA_903847485.1 uncultured Verrucomicrobiota bacterium | reverse complement strand
TTTGTTGGGCAAGATGCCCGGATTCGCTGGCGGAGGACCTGCGCCCAGCCGCATGAAACCGTCACTCGCCAGTACCAAGATGCAGGCGCAAAAAGGAATTCGTGCCGGCGCACCTGCTCCGCGGCCAGGTCAGCACCGGTCGCAGTGGCTTGGAAAGTCGCGGCGCCCGGGGTGAAAACCAATGGTGGTGGCGGCCTCCGTGGCGACGGGGGGCCGAGCGCCGCCCAGAACCCCGTCTTGGCGAGGAGTTTTTTTAAGCCGCCTGGGACTCCGTTTTGTCCCGCCCGTGGCGCCACTTGCGCCCTGGCCAGCCGGCGGGTCCGTTGCCGCAGAATGGCGGCCAGGATGTCCGCCACGACTTCCGCCCGTGGCTTTGCGCCTTGCGGGCCTTTGCTGTGGAGGCGGACGCTCACGGCGCTGGCCTCCAGGTCGCGCCCGCCGATGACGAGCATGGTGTGGACGCGCGCCTGCTCGGCGTTGGCGATTTTGGCTTTGATGGGTTCGTTGCTGAAGTCGGCGACTACGCGGACCATGTTGGCGCGGAGTTCGGTCACGATGGACTTGGCGTAGTTCAAGAGCGGTTCTTCCTCGCCCAAGCTGATTACGCGCACTTGCTCGGGCGCGAGCCAGAGGGGGAAATTGCCGGCGTAATGCTCAATGAGGAAGCCGATGAAGCGCTCGTGCGTGCCGAGAGGTGCCCGGTGGATGCAGAGCGGGGTCTTGTCGGTGTTGTCCTTGTCGCGATAGACGAGGCCGAACTTGGCGGGCACGGCGAAGTCCACCTGGTTGGTGGCGATGGTGAATTCGCGACCGATGGCGCTCCACACCTACACGTCAATCTTCGGCCCGTAGAACGCCGCCTCGTTTGGCACTTCCACGTAGTTGATCTTCGAGTCAATCAACACCTGCCGGACCATGTCCTTGGTCTGCTTCCACAACTCGGGTTCGTTGACGTATTCTCGCCCATGCCTCTCTTACAAGTGCGCTGAAGATGCCTCTGTGCTCTTACGAATCGACGAAAGGTGTGGCTTAGGCGGCGGATTGGAAAATAGCGTCAATGTAGCGGTTGGAGAGTAGTGGCGCAGTACCGTGCCGCAATAAACAGACTCTCCCCAATGAGATCCCCGGGTTTCAACTCATGGTTGTCGAAAGACTGCAAGACTCGGAAGCCGTGTTCTTCCAGGAAATGCTCGATTTCCGATGGAAAGAGCATTCTGAATGAACAGTAGTCGGTTGGATTACTCCCGTCATGCAACTTCCACTTGCGAGTTCGCCTTAGAAGCTGATTCTCACGATCAAACTCAAAAATTGTAGTCGCTTCACCTGCAAGTGTTGCGTGGTTCACTCCCACGGTTTCGGTTGTGTTTCTTTTTCCACCTGGCAGTAAGCTGGCAGCATTGATGAGTTCAAGAATCAAGAGACTGTCTTTGTGGCAGTGCCGCACTATTGACCGCAACGTCACATCAATGTCACTATTTCTCGTTGCATAGTTCAGCACCCACCCGACGCACAAAACACAGTCGAAAGTTCGCCCCAAGTCCATCGTGCGCATGTCGCCAACCTTTAAGCGCAAAGTCGGGTGTTTCAGGGTTGCATAATCAATCATGCTCTTCTGTGCGTCGATGCCCCAAGAATCATGGATGTCCTTTTCAAGGACACTCAGATAAGCGCACGTACCGCAGCCAACGTCAAGAAGCGACGTCGGCATTTTCGAGCAGTACCGGCGAAATACTTCGTGGATCATATTGGATAGGGGAACGAACCGCGCAGCATGAAAGACATCGTACAGTTCAGGTTTGCTGTATAGGATGTTTCGCACCTCGGTGCCCAAAGCTGGCGGCAGAATCGGTGCTTTGCTCGAATCGACTTCGAGTTTGCCTTCGGAGATCCGCAAGTCATTCCAAACGCGCGTCGGTTCAACTGCCTTGTGATGCCACAGGGATTCGAAGATTTCCAAGTGCCGCTGAATGTCGGCTTCATTGAATGACAGATGCCCTTCGGAAGCACCGCCACTTGGGGTGAGACTGCTCCAAGTAACTACCGGTTGCTTGGTGTCATGAAGCACCGAAAAGTTAAGTTGCCTGTCGCTTGCCAGATCCTCTTCAAACGCCACTCGCACATCAATGCCGTCGTTGGTTTGCGCCAAGACCTCTTGCTTGATCTCGTCCTTTAACTGCTTCCTTGTGATAAAAACCCGTCGCACTGTTGCGCCGCGATTCAAAGCGGCAAGGTTGGCGACATAATACCTACGACCCGGTTCTGATTTCCACCATTGACCGATGTTGACATAGCTAGTCATAGCTAGGGTGCGTGACCGCAGAGTAACTTTGTTCAGGCGGCGAGTTTGACTTTGAGATAGTTGGCGTTGTTGAGGCGATCCCAGCATTCATCCCACCGGTTGCTTTTGAGCGCCAGGCGGAGGTTCAAGACGCTGGTGGCGCCGG
>CAINDV010000786.1 GCA_903847485.1 uncultured Verrucomicrobiota bacterium | reverse complement strand
CCGGCGCCACCAGCGTCTTGGACCTCCGCCTGGCGCTCAAAAGCAACCGGTGGGATGAATGCTGGGATCGCCTCAACAACGCCAACTATCTCAAAGTCAAACTCGCCGCCTGAACAAAGTTACTCTGCGGTCACGCACCCATGGTTGACCCGCCCCGCGTAACTTGCTTCATCCTTGCAACCGATATGCATATGATTACCCGAGTCGTCAGCTCCCACAGACAAACCATAGAACTAATCACCATTTTGGGCTTTCTTTTCAGCCTTCAATGCGCCCGCGCCTCGGGCCTGCCGCCAGCCGGCCGCATGGCCGAAGTGCCGGGGAACGGCAGCATCCGCCTCGCCGAATTCGGCTACCGGAATTGGGGGCCGGAACCGGTGCATTACCGGATCAATACAAACACCTTTAAGCCCGGCAAATTTGCGCTGCTGGAGGCGGGCGGCGCGGCGGTGCCCTTCCAGGTCAGCGGCGGCGTGCTCACGTTCGTCGCCCGACTGGATAAGAACCAGACCGTCAACTACACGCTCCAATCCTCCGCCACGGATCGCTCCGGGGAGAACAGCTCGATCACGGTGGAGACCGCCGGCGCGAACCTGGAAATAGGCAACGCGCAATTCACGCTGCGGCTCCCGGCGGCGCAGAAACGCGAGTTTGCCACGCCCGTCAGCCTCAGCGAAGCGCCGGCGCCGCTGCTGGGTCTCAAACAGGCGGGCGGCGCCTGGTACGGGGGCTCTCACTTCGTGAGCGAACGGAAGGTCGCCTCCTTCAGTCTCGGCCTGGTCGAGCAAGGCAAGGCGGCGGTGACTTACGAGGCGCGCTATCGTTTGTATCCGGCCGGCGAATATGTGTGCCGCATCCAGGTGGCGAACGGGCTGGGCTACGCCCTATTCACCGAAGAGTTCGATTTTGGGGCGATGACGCGGGGCCGGGATTTCCTGGTGCTCGACTTGGCGGCGGGTTGGTCGCCAGATACCTACCGCTACATGTATGGCGGTTTCGGGGGAGGCGAAAGCCCGCTCCAGACCGGGGGGATTAGCAGCAGCGGGCTGAGCGCTTATGTGGCGGCCGCCACGGCGGCGTGGAACAAATGGAAGCCGACGGACCCGCCCAAGCCCTTTCAACCCGGGAGTTCCTCGCTGGTGCTGCTGGACCGGGTGACGCAAACCGGTGCGTACGGTCCGCGCGCGGCCGTCGGGCTTTCGGGTTCCACGCAGGCGGCCTATGTCGTGCCGATGCACGGAGGCAGTTGGCGGCGATCGATGTCCTTCACCGTTTGGAATGACCCGGCCAGCGGGGTGAAAGTGGCCCTGCCCGTCGGCGTGCGGCCCTTGGAATCGTGGCTGGATTGTACCGGCGACACCTCGCCTTTCATTACGACGACGCACGACAGCGGGGTGCCGGAAACGTATGGCCGCCGCCTGTGGGCGCTTTGCTGCGGGTTGTCGGACACCGCGGTGGCCAACGTGCATCAGCAAGCGGGCCTCATCGGCCTGGACCGGTACAAGGATTGGATTGTAAGTTGGCCGTACCACGCCACGAAGACGTTCCCCCGCGCGCAAACGACCCCGGCGCTGGCCAAGCGGCTGAAGCACGCCATTGATGCGCACCCGGAGAAGGACAAGTTGCAGACCTGCTATGTGATCACCGGAAACGCGCAGGATGCGCTCAACAGCGCCAACGCCGCGCTGGCGCAATTGCGCTGCCCGCCGGAAAACCTGACGAGCTGGGAAAAGAACTGGGCCTTTGCGAGCTACCGCGACTGCGATTTCTCGCTCTGGGTGATCCGCGCCGAGGACGCGCTCTCGTATCCCTCGCTCGCGGCCGGTATGCGCGACGAGATCCGCCAGCGCCTGGCGCTCTTCAGCTACTGGCTCAACGATCCGGATGTGATGCTCATGGGCGCCGGCACGCACCTGGGGACGGTCAATATGCGCATCGGCCGCTGGCTGGCTGGTCTCAGTTACGCGTCGCTGCTGCCCGATCATCCGTGCTACGACTATTGGATGAAGCATTACGGTGAGATCGTCGGTTATTTGTTGGGCAACACGGAGAGCGTCGGCGGCGCCTGGTATGAACCGCCGACCTACCAAATGTTTGGGCCGACGCGCTGGCTCTCGACCGCCCAAACCATTCTCCGCAACGGGGGTTTCGTTGACTATGGTCCCAAAGGCTACCAGACCCGGATGCTGCAATACACGGCCGACATCACCATGGCCGACCCGCGCTACCCGGGCAAGCGCATCCTTCCCGGCATGGGTGACAGCGGCAACACGCTCGAGGCCATGTTCGGCATCGGGATGGGGATGGTGGAAAGTTGCGATGCCGCCAACGCCGGGTTCTTCAGCTATATGCATGGCTTGAACAGCATTAACCGCTTGCTGTCTCGGGGCGGTTCCAGCGCCGACAAAAAGAACCCGGATTACAGCTTCCTGTATCTGCCGGATGTGCGCGAGCAGGCCCGGCCTTTGGTGACGACCTATATCCCCGGCTACGGGGTCGCGTTCCGGGCGCACTCCGGAACTGCGGAGGAAACCGCCTTGCTCTTCCGCTGCGGCTACACCCGCAGCCACTGGGCGGTGGACGATCAGAACGTCATCGTTTATGGCAAGGGCGCGCCGCTCTCGCCCGGCAATGGGCACCAATATTACCATGGGAAAGCCGAACAAACCGGGCCCATGCGCAACCAGTGCCGGCTCGTGCAACCCGTGCAGGACCCGCCCAACGGGCGTATCCATACCGACGTGCAGGATTATGGCTTCGGCGCCAATGCCGACTACGCGGTGGGCCGCATGTATTTCTCCGGCGAGGAGTTGGGGGATGGCAAAGGCGAGATGGAATGGCGGCGGCACATACTGTTGCTCAAGAGTTCCCAGCCTACCGGCCCCAATTACTTTGTGATGCGGGACAGCTTCACCGGGTATGAGGGCGCATCGGTCAGCACGGGTCGCACCGCCTACTGGACATGGCTCAACCTGGACGGCGCCGACCGGGTGACGGTGAACGGGACGGCCTTCAACGCCTCGCAAGTAGCCAACGAGGCGGTGACCGCCGAGAGCAATTGGCCGGCGCTGAGCGGCAACACCACCGAGATGGGTACTGCCTACGGTGTCTCGTCATGGTTCTGGTTTGACACGCCGACGGCTCCGACGCTCAAGGCAGTGATGAAGATGAGCTACACGGTGGACCCGGCGGACTATGAGCGGACATTTATCTCGATGCAGCCGGGGATTCCAGCCGTCGGCAGCCCCGAGAGCAAAACGATCTTCCGGATGCAGGGTAACGCGGACACAGGTTTCTTCTATGTGCTCTATCCGCGCAAAGGGTCGGAGGCAGCTCCGGCCTGCACGCGGCTGGCGCCGGGGGTGCTGAAGGTGGTGACCTCGGAATCCACCGACTACGTCTTTATTGGGGACAGCGCGTTCGACTACAATGCGGGAGGGGTCCGCTTTTCGGGCAAAGCCGGGGCGGTGCGGGTGTTCAGCGACCATGTGGTGCTCTGCCTGAACAGCGGCACGGGCGAGATCGGGTACAATGGGCATATTCTTAGCGGCAGCGGCCCCTTCGAGCGGAGCGTGGCCAAAGGCGACCTGAAAGCCGGAGTGGTGAGCCTGGGCGGAAAACCCAAGACGATTCGTACGGCGGAAATCGGCTCGGGCATCACAGTGCGCGGGGAAGAACCTTTCATCGCCAGTCTCGACGGCCATTCCATCAAGATTCACACCGAAGGTCGAGCCCGGCAGTTCATCGTGGCCAATCTGCCGGACTGGCTGCTGAATGTGCAGTTCACGCTGGACGGGCAGGAGTGGCTCTGCCTGCGCTCGGATGAGGCATCTCAAGGCTGGGGCCGCTATTCGCGGCACAGCGGGGTCTGCTTCTCGACAACGGACGGCTCGCACGACCTGGTGCTCCGCCAGCGCGACAATTGGCCCAGCCCGTTCGAATGCGGATTTCAACGGACTATTGCAGATACTAAATAGCAACCATACAAACTAAAGGCGGCTCGCCGGCATCATGAAGACAAAATGAACCAGTGTCCTAAAGAATCCATAAAGCTCGGTGTGAAATTCCAGCGGGTGTCGCTGCTGCTGACAGTCATCAGCGCCCTCGGCAGCCTGGCCGCCTGGGCGGTGCCGGTGCAAATCCCCGCCTTGAACTGGACCGAGCGCTCGGACTGGATCAATGTGAAGACCGACGTGACCCCGGCGGCCGTCGGCGACGGGGTGGCGGACGACACCGCTGCCATCCAGGCGGCCTTGAGCCAGGCCGGCGGCGGGGGCGGAAATAATTGGGGCAAGACGGTATATATCCCCGCCGGGACGTATAAGATCACCAGCGCCCTCACCTGGCAGGATACCGTGGGCGGCATGCTGATCGGCCACGGCCGCAACACCATCCTCAAGTGGGGCGGCAGCACCGGGGATACGATGCTCAACAGCGACAGCGTGCGCTATTCCCAGATCATCGGCCTGACTTTGGACGGCAATCATGTGGCCACCTGTGGCATTCATCAATATAACACCCTCGCGTTTTGCGCCAATAACCGGTATCAGCACCTGGCCTTCTACAATTTCGAGGCCGGCACCGCGAACTATGATGGCGGCTTGGTCATCGGCCCGCAGGGCAGTGGAGCCACCTCGGAATCCGAGACGGACAACTGCCTGTTTGAGAACTGCAACATCGGGGTGATGATCGCCGACATGAACGTGTTCAACCAGGTGGTGCAGAATTGCGAGTTCTACAACTGCCGCTACGGGGTGCGCACCGAATACTGGGGTTGCGCGATCGTGCGCCGGTGCCATTTCGAGCGCAGCAGCATTACGGATCTCAACCTGAATGTCACCAGCGGCCACTCCGTCCGGCGTTGCAGTTCGGTCGGTTCGCGGAAATTCATTGACCAGGACCGCGGCAGTTACAACACCTTCCCGGTGGTGGTGGAGAGCTGCGCCGTGGATGGCTGGAGCGACCCGCACGATTCGATCTGGCTGCGCGATTTCAGGATGATCTTCGACTGCAACTTCACCCACGCCCCTTCGGCCAATCCGCCGATTTACCTCTTTTATGACCAGTACAAGGATTACAAATTTACCGCATCGGGCGTCTCCACCCCGGCCAGCGGCGGCGTGGTCGGCCGGACGGATTCGCATTCCCTGACGGTGTATTCCCTGCCCACCAATAGCCGGACCAACCTGGGGCCCTCGCCTTACACCCATTTCCTGCTGCAAACCGTGCCGCAACCCGGCACCGTCTATGACGCCAAGACGGGCTTCGGCGCGACCGGCAACGGCACCACCGATGACACCACGGCGGTGCAAAACTGCATCAACGCCGCCCGGAACGTCGGCAACGGCGCCGTGGCCTACTTCCCCAAGGGCACCTACAAAATCGCCTCGACCATCGCGGTGACGGGCACCAACTACAGCATCGAGGGGACCGGGTACAACACCAAATTCGTGCCCACCAGTGCGCTCACGCTCATGCTCTCGGTTTCCAACGCCAGCGGCGTTCGGCTCTATAACTTTGCCATGCCCAGCGGCCTGCTGCCGAGCACGGTGACGATGATCAAACAGACCGGGTCGGCCGCGACGACTTCGGTGGACTACGACCGGTTGCAACTGCCGGCCGATGGCTACAATGATGCCAATTATGAAAAGACGGATCTCACCAAGATGACGAAACAAGGGCTGGTGCTGGATACCCTGAGCACCAACGATACGGTCCACATCGGACGGCTCAATGGCATGCTGTGGCTCAACAACTGCGGCAATGCGCAGGTCCTGGCGAATTTCGCTGATTGCATGCCGGTGGTGATTCAGGGTTCTGAATCCATCCGCAACGGCTTTGTCGGGGTGGTCAATGCCAACGGCGCCAACCTCAATATCAAGGATAACCAGAACTATGTCTGCGCGGATTCCTACACCGAGCAGGGCACGTATAATAATGTCTATTGCGAGGGGCTGGCGGGCCAACCCAGCGGCTACGTGGCCATCGGCGGGAAACGTCTCCATCTCTGGAACAACGCCACCGGTTACACCTCCGACGCCATCACTGTGAACAATTACAGCGGCTTCGTGGGTATTTTCCATGCCGCTATGGAAGTGGACGCTGGCAGCCTGACGCTTTCCCATCAGGGCTCGCGTGCCGTGGATTTCGTCGCGGCGGAAAACAGCTTTAACAATCCTGCAAGCATGAGCGGGGGGAGTGGCGCCACCCTCGTCTCCTGGGTGAACACTACCACGCTCGCAACCAATCCGCCGGATGCCGCCCAGCGCGCGTCCACCGGCCTGGACAAGTTCAATTTGCTCGGGCAAAAGGACCTGGCCTTCAACACCACGATGACCATCACCACGCCGACCGCCGCGCTGGCGCCGACGTTCTATCCGCCGGCCATGGCCTATAACGCTGCGCAGACGGTGAGCATCAGTTGCGCGACTCCCGGAGTCTCCATCCGCTACACCATCGACGGCACTACGCCCACCTCTTCCTCCGGGACGGTCTATAGCGCACCGATCACTCTCAGCTCCAACGTCACGCTCAAAGCAATGCATACGTGAACGGCCTCTCCGACAGCGAGGTGGCCGTGGGCGTCTATGCCATCCAGACGGCCGCGCCGGTCTTTAACCCGGTAGCGGGTACTTATGCCGGCACGCGGTCGGTAATCATTAGCTCCACCACGCCTGGCGCGAGCATCCGCTACACAACCGACGGAAGCACTCCGACCTCTACCAGTGGCGCGCTCTACAGCGGGGCGGTTAACATTAGCACCAACGCGACGCTCAAAGCCATTGCCTACAAGAGCGGCATCCCCGACAGCATGGTGACCTCGAGCGTTTACAACATCCTGGTGGCCGCGCCGGTCTTCAGCCCTGCGCCGGGCACCTATACCAACGCGCAAATGGTGACCATCACCACCGCAACCCCCGGGGCCTCCATCCGCTACACGACTGACGGGAGCGCACCTAGTTCATCCAACGGCACGCTGTACACCGGCCCGGTGCCGATCAGTTCGACCACCGTCCTGAAAGCCGCCGCTTACAAGAGCGGGATGACGGACAATGTCACGAGCGGGACCTACATTTTCAATAACGACCCGAAGCTGACGGGACTGATCATCGGCACAACGGGTTCGTGGGCCAACGACCCGACGCTGACGCGTGACAAGGCCTTTGACGGGAATGTCAACACCGCGTTTGTGGCGCCCGGGCCTGACGGCAACTGGATTGGGCTGGATTTAGGGGCGGGCGCGGCCATCCAGATCACCGAGGTCCGCTGCTACCCCCAGGCCGGCTGGGAAGCCCGGATGAACGGCGTCAAGCTCCAAGGCTGCAACACCGCCAACTTCTCCAGCGGCGTCGTTGACCTGGCCAGCATCAATGCCACCCCGCCCCTGGCCTGGGTCGAGCTATTGGTGACCAATACCACGGCGTTTCGCTACGTGCGCTACCTGCCGCCCGACGGGGTGTGGGCCTACTGCGACGTGGCGGAAATCGAGTTTTACGGGCACAGTGTCAGCAGCACCACCGTGATCGGGCCGGTCTTCAATCCCTGGCCGGACACCTGGTATGGCGCGCAAACGGTGGCCATCACGGATAATACCCCGGGCGCCACCATCCGCTATACCACCAACGGCACGACGCCGACCTCCACTTCCGGCACGGTGTACACCGGCCCGGTGAGCCTCGGTGCCAGCGCCACGCTCAAAGCCATCGCCTACAAGAGCGGCATGACCGACAGCGCGGTGGCCTCGGGCGCTTATACCATCGTCAGCCAGGTGCCGGCCCCGGCGTTCAGCCTGGCGGCGGGCACCTATACGGGCCCGCAGTCGGTGACCATCAGTTCGGCGGATTACGGGGCGAGCATTCGCTACACCCTCAACGGCACCACGCCCACTCCCACCAACGGCACGCTCTACAGCGGCGCGGTGACCATCAGCGCCAATGCCACGCTCAAGGCGATCGCCTACCACAGCGGGTTGACCGACAGCACGGTGACCAGCGCCGGATATGTTATTCTGACCAACGTGGTCGCCCCGGTCTTCTCGCCGGGGGCGGGTACCTACAGCGGGGCGCAGTCGGTGAGCATTACCACAACCACCCCTGGGGCGAACATCCGCTATACGACCGACGGCACCACGCCCTCCTCGTCGGTGGGCACGGTCTATAACAGCCCGGTGAGCATTGGGGCCAGTTCCACGCTCAAGGCAATGGCCTATAAGGCCGGGGTGGCCGACAGCGCGGTGGTCAGTGCGGCCTATGTGATCCTGCCCCCGGTGGATGCCCCGGTCTTCTCGCCGCCCCCGGGCATCTACGACAGCGCGCAGTCGGTGAGCATCACCACAACAACCCCGGGCGCGAGCATTCGTTACACCACCGACGGCACCACTCCGTCCTCCACTAATGGCACAGTCTATAGCGGTCCCATCCCAGTAACGAACAGCCTCCAACTCACCGCCATCGCTTACAAGAGCGGCATGGGCGACAGCTTCACTTCCGGCATTTACAACATCGGCACGGTGCTGGCGCCGATCTGGGATGGATTGTTGGTGGACAGTATTCCTTCCCGCGACGGCACGCTCCAGACGGCCTTGACGAACGCCGGCTACGCCATTTTGCTTTTCGGCAGTCCGCCTACGGCCAATCCGAGCACCCCTGCTTGGTGGAACGGCGCGGCGACCTACACCCAGGTCAGCGGCACGAGGACCACTTACGATTGGTGCGGGATTAAGTGGAGTGGCGCCAATCGCGTGCCAGTGTGCGGCGAAGGCGACCTCCGTGGTGGTGTAGCTAAGATCACCATAACGCCCAATGTGGTTACCAGCGCCAACAAGAAAATGGCGGTGATCCTCAGTTGTGCCGATAACCTCGGTCCGACCAGCGTGCAAATCACGAGCATCAAGGTTGGCACCTCGACCACCACGTTCAACCAGACGCTTACCGCCGGTGCGGGCAATGCGACCGCGGGCAAGGTGGTGTTGCCCGTGCGCCCTTCCGAGGCCATCGAGGTTACGCTGACTTACTCAAATGTCGCCTGGTCGGGGATTTCGCTGGCGTTTGAAAACACCAATAGCAGCGGCACGCTGCCGGCGGCAGCCCAGCGGGCTGACGGCCACCGCGATGTCAAACAGCCAGATTAATTTGAGCTGGGCCGACAACGCGACCAACGAGACGGGTTTCAAGATCGAGCGCAAGATCGGAGCCGGCGGCACGTACAGTCAGATTGGGACGGTGGGTGCCGGTGTGACCAGTTACCAGGACACCGGCCTGGCGGCCAGCACGCAGTATTACTACCGCGTCCGGGCCAGCAACGGTGTCGGCGACTCCTCCTGCAGCAACGAGGCCAACGCCACCACCCAGACGCCGACGCCGCCGGCCGTGCCCTCCGGTCTGGGGGCCAGCGCGGTGTCGAGCAGCCAGATCAACCTCAGTTGGACCGACAACGCCACCAACGAGACCGGGTTTAAGATCGAGCGCAAGACCGGTTCGGGCGGGACCTACGGCCAGATCGGCACGGTGGGCGCCAACGTGACCGCTTACCAGGACACCGGATTAGCGGGCAGCACGCAGTATTACTACCGCGTCCGGGCCACCAACGGTGGCGGCGACTCGGTTTATAGCAACGAGGCCAACGCCACCACCCAGACTCCGCTGCCGCCGGCAGCGCCTTCGGCTCTGGCTGCCAGCGCGGTATCGACCAACCAGATCAACCTGAGCTGGACCGACAACGCCGCCGACGAGACGGGCTTCAAGATCGAGCGCAAGACTGGCGCGGGAGGCACTTACAGCCAGATCGCGACGGTGGCGACCAACGTGACGACGTATCACGACATCGGCCTGGCGGCCAGCACTCAATATTACTACCGCGTCTTGGCTACCAACAGCGTTGGCGACTCCGCTTACAGCAACGAGGCCAATGCAACTACTCAGGCCCCGCCGCCCCCGCCGGCGGCGCCTTCCGGCCTGGCTGCCAGTGCGATCTCGAGCAGTCAGATCAACCTGAGCTGGACCGACAACGCGACCAGCGAAACGGGTTTCAAGCTTGAGCGCAAGACCGGCGCGGGCGGGACGTATGCGCAGATCGCCACGTTCGGGGCCAATGTGACCACCTACCAGGACGGCGGATTGGCGGCCAGCACGGAGTACTACTATCGCGTCCAAGACAGTGGCATCGGCGGCGACTCGGCTTACAGCAATGAAGCCAATGCCACCACCCAGGACCCGCCGCCAGGGCCGGTCACGATTTTCGCAAGCATGGTTCCCGCCGTTACGAACTGCAACACCGCGAATGCCGGCGGGATGGAAGTGGGGACCCGGTGGCAGTCCAGCCAGGCGGGCACGCTGGTGGGGCTGCGGTATTACCGCAGCGGCAGTGACACGGAGCAGCACACGCTCAAGCTTTGGGATCCGGCGGTTTCGACCAACGCGCCGCAGGCGACGGTGAGCACGGTGGGGGGACAGCGGCGCGGGCTGGAAAGAGTGGAACCTGGGCACGCCGTATGCGATCGTGGCGAATCACCAGTATGTGGTGACCTATGACGTGCGCTATACAAACAGCGCCACCTACTACGCCTACACCACGAGTCTGTTGGCGACTTCGATTTCGAACAGCCCGCCGTACACGGTGGTAGGCAACAATGGCTGTTATGCTTACAGCAGCGGCACCAACACGGCGCTGGGGAAGTATCCGACCCTGACACGCAATAGCACCTGCTATTTTGCTGACGTGATGTTCCAGCCGGACGTGGCGGCGCCGGTGTTCAGTCCGGTGGCAGGCAGCTACTCCGAGCCGCAGATGGTGACGATCAGCACGACGACGAGCGGGGCGACGATTCGCTACACGACTGATGGGAGCGTGCCGAGCCAGACGGTGGGGACGGGTTACAGCGCACCGGTCAATATCAGCAGCAACACCTCGTTGAGGGCGATTGCCTACAAGAGCGGTATGACCGACAGCGCGGTTGCCAGTGGGGACTATGTCATCCAGGCGTCGGTCGCCGCGCCGGCCTTTAATCCGGCGGCGGGCACGTATCCTGGGCCGCAATTGGTGGTCGTGAGCAGCGCCACTGGCGGAGCCGCGATTCGCTACACGACCGATGGCAGCGATCCGAGCGAGGCCGCCGGGGCGCTTTACAGCGCGCCAGTGCTGCTCAGTTCCAATACAACGCTTAAAGCGATCGCCTACCTGAGCGGCATGGGTGACAGCACGATCACCGGTGGCGGTTATGTCATCGCGCCGCCGGTGCTGCGGGTGGGGCTGACCAATGGGTACTTCCAGGCAGCGACGACAGTGGGGCAGGGGGTGACGTGCGAATGGCAGGTGAGCAGTAATCTGACGAGTTGGACCTCGGTCGGCACCAATACCACCTCGGTGGCAGGCGAGGTGGTCTGGCAGGAGAACCCCGGCAGTCAAACCGGACCGCGTTTCTACCGGGTCACGTATCGGTAGCAAATGACGAACGAAGAAAGGTGATTAAATCAGGCCGGAGGGGAGGAGCCAGCAAGCTCCTCTCTTTGGGCTGGCTGACGGCAAGAAACTGGGAACAGGCAATCAATTGAAACATGGCATGAAAGACCTAAAAAGTGTGAATTATTTGGACCAGTACGACATTCGTCCAAGCATTAGCTCCGAGGGAATCATTCAATCCGATTCGTCCGCCTGTTTCGTGGGGAGGATTCGTCCGTCCGCCGCGACTTGCCTCCGCCGCCGGCGTGGGCGGGTGGGCTGGCACGCCGGCATAACCGCCGCGTTGTTGTTCGCGGCCGGAGGTGCGTTGGGGGCGACTAACGGGCCGGCCATGGCCTCGGTGCCGAGCAACGGCTCGATGGTCCTGAAGGACTACGGCTATCGCAGTTGGGGGCCGGAGCTGGTGCATTACCAGGTCAATACCAACACCTTCCAGCCCGGCAAACTGGTGCTGTTGGATCCGAGCAGCAGCGCCATTCCCTTCCAGATCAGCAACAGCGTCCTCTCGTTTGTGGCCCGGGTTAGCTCCAACCAGACCGTCACGTACACGCTGCAGTCCTCGGCCACGGATCGTTCCGGGGACAACAGCTCGCTAACCGTGCAAACCGTCAGCACGAACCTGGAAATTGGCAACGCGCTGTTCACCCTGCGGTTACCGGCGCCGCAAAGCCAATCCTTTGGCACGCCGGTGGATGTGAACCAGGCGCCGGTGCCGCTGGTGGGCGTCAAGCATGCCGGATGCAGTTGGTATGGCGGGTCGCACTTCGTGAGCGATCATCAACTCACTTCGTATAGCCTCGGCCTCATTGAGAATGGCAAGGCCAGTGTGACATACGAGGCGCGCTATGGTTTCTCCGGCGGGGGGCAGTATGTGTGCCGGATTCAGGTGGTGAACGGATTGGCCTACGCGCTCTTTACTGAGGAATTCGATTTTGGGGCGATGACCCAGGGCCACGATTTCCTGTTGCTGGACCTTTCGTCGGGTTGGTCGCCGGACACCTACCGTTATATGTATGGGGGGTTCGGCGGAGGTGAAAGCCCGCTCCAGACCGGTGCCATTACCACCAGCGGACTCAGCTCTTACGTTTCGACGGGAACCACCACCTGGAACAACTGGAAGGTGACCGATCCGCCCAAGCCATACCAACCCGGCAGTTCGTCCCTGGTCCTGTTGGACCGCTTGAGCCAGACGGGTTCCTACGGCCCGCGCAGCGCCGTCGGGTTGTCGAGTTCGAGCCAGGCGACCTACTTCCTGCCGATGCACGGGGGCATCTGGCGGCGTTCGATGTCCCTGACGGTTTGGAACGACCCGAGCAGCGGCGTGAAGATCGCTCTGCCGATCAGTGTGCGCCCGCAGGACACTTATCTTGAGGTTGGGGGCGACAACTCGCCGTTCTGGGCCGGGACGCACGACAGCGGGGTGTCTCAGACCTACGGCCGCCGAATGTGGGCCCTCTGCTGCGGCCTGTCGGACACCGCGGTCGCCAATGTGCATCAGCAGGCCGGCGTCATCGGCCTGGACCGGTATAAGAATTGGACCCTCAGTTGGACCTACGACTCGTCCAAGACGTTTCCGCGGGCGCAAACGACTCCGGCGCTGGCCACGCGGCTCAAGAACGCCATCAATTCGCACCCGGAAAAGGACAAGCTTCAGACCTGCTATGTGATTACCGGCAATGCACAGGATGCGGTGAACAGCGCCAACCTCGCACTGACGCAATTGAGAACTCCGAGCCAGTATCTCACCAGTTTCACGCTGACCTGGGCCTTCATCGGCTACCGGGATTGCGATTTCTCGTTCTGGATTATCCGGGCTGAGGATGCCTTGTCGTATGCCGGGCTTTCTTCCAGCCTGCGTGACGAATTGCGGCAGCGCCTGGCGATCTTTGCCTATTTTCACGCCGAGCCGGACCTGGCGCCGATGGGCACGGCCACGCACCTGGGCACCATGAATATGCGCGTCGGACGCCTGGTGCCGGGCATTAACTTTGCCTCCTTGTTGCCGGACCATCCCGCCTACGACTACTGGATGGCGCATTATCGGGATGTGACCAGCTACCTGCTGGGGACGATGGAGAGCATTGGCGGCGCCTGGTATGAACCGCCGACCTACCAGATGTACGGGCCGACGCGCTGGCTCACCACCGCCCAGACGATTCTCCGCAACGGTGGGTTCCTTGACTATGGCCCTAAAGGTTACCAGACCCGGATGCTGCAATACACCGCAGATATCACTATGCCCGATCCGCGCTATCCCAACAAGCGCATTCTGCCGGGCATGGGCGACAGCGGAAACACGCTGGAAGGGATGTTCGGCATTGGCATGGGGGTGGTGGAAAGTTCGGATACCGCCAATGCCCAATTCTTCAGCTACATGCACGGGTTGAATGGAATCAATCAAGTGGTATCCCGGAGCGGTTCCACCGGCGACACGAAGAATCCGGATTTCAGCTTCTTCTATATGAACGACGTGGGATCGCAGTCGCGGGAGCTGGTCACGAGCTACATTCCCGGTTACGGGGTCACGTTCCGGGGCCACTACGGAAACGCGAACGAAACCGCCATGATCTTCCGCTGTGGCTACACCCGCAGCCACTGGGCGGTGGATGATCAGAACGTCATCCTTTACGGCAAGGGCGCGCCGCTCTCGCCGGGCAACGCCTTCCAGTATTACCATGGCGTGGCCGAGCAAACCGGTCCCATGCGCAACGTCTGCCGGCTCGTTCAACCCACGCTCGACCCGCCCAACGGCCGCATCCATACCGACGTGCAGGATTATGGCTTCGGCACTAATGCCGATTACGCGGTGGGCCGCATGTATTTCACCGGCGAGGAACTGGGCGATGGCAAAGGCGAGATGGAATGGCGGAGGCACATTCTGTTCCTGAAGAGTTCGCAACCGACCGGTCCCAACTACTTTGTGATGCAGGACAGCTTTACTGGGTATGAAGGCGCGCCGACGAACACCGGCCGCACTGCCTATTGGACCTGGCTGAACCTCGACACCGCCGACCGCGTCACAGTCAACGGCACGGCGTTCAATGCCTCGCAAGTGGCCAACGAAACCGTAATCTCGGAAAGCAGTTGGCCGGCGTTGACCGGCAACACCGTCGAAATGGGCACCGCCTACGGCGCCTCGTCCTGGTTCTGGTTCGACACGCCGACGACCCCGACGGTGAAGGCGGTGATGAAGATGAACTACACCGTTGATCCTGCGGATTACCAGCGCACCTTTGGATCCTTGCAGGCGGGAATTCCCGCCACCAGCAGTGCCGAGAGCAAGACAATCTTCCGCATTCAGGGCAGCGCCGACAGCGGCTTCTTCTACGTGCTGTATCCGCGCAAGGGCTCCGAAGCGACGCCCACTTGCACACGACTGGCGGCAGGGGTTCTGAAGATCATTACCTCCGAATCCACCGACTACGTGTTTGTGGGCGACTCGGCGTTCAACTACAATTCGGGCGGTGTGGTCTTTAGCGGCAAAGCCGGGGCGGTGCGGGTGTTCAGCGATCATGTGGTCTTCTGCATGAACAGCGGCACGGGCAGTATCGGCTATAACGGCTATAGCCTCAACGGCAGCGGTCTCTTCGAGCAGAGCGTGTTCAACGCTAACCTGACCCCGGGCACAACCAGCGTCGGCGGCACGGCCAAGACGATCCAGACGGTGGATATCGGCTCGGGCATGACCGTGCGCGGGGAAGGTCCGTTCATCGCCACGCTCAACGGCACCGAGGTGCAAATCCACACCGAGGGCCGCGCCCGGCAGTTCATCATCGCGTATCTCCCTAGCTGGCTGCTCAATGCGCAATTCGCGCTGGACGGCCAGGAATGGCTCTGTCTGCCGTCAGACCAAGCTTCGCAGAACTGGGGCCGCTACCCGCGTAGCAGCGGCGTCTGCTTCTCGACCGTGGATGGCTCGCATGACCTGGTGCTTCGCCAACGCGCTAATTGGCCCAGCCCCTGGGCGGATATGATGAGCGCGAGCATCGTGACCACGATTCCGGCTGCGCCGACGAACTTGACTGCGACCACGGTGTCGGACGTTCAAATCAACCTGAGTTGGACCGACGCTGCCAACAACGAAGGCGGGTTTAAGATCGAGCGCAAGACCGGTCCCGGCGGTACCTACAGCCAGATCACCAGCGGCGGCGTCAACGTGACCACTTACCAGGACACTGGGTTGACGGCCAGCACGCAGTATTACTACCGCGTCCGGGCCAGCAACGGCGCTGGTGACTCCACCTACAGCAACGAGGCCACCGCTACCACCCAGGCCCCACCGCCTCCGCCTGCCGCGCCTTCCGGTCTGGGTGCGACCGCTGCGTCGGACACCCAGATTAACTTGAGTTGGACCGACAACGCCACCAACGAGTCTGGATTCAAGATCGAGCGCAAGACCGGTGCGAGCGGGACCTACAGCCAGATCGCCACGGTCGGTGCAGGGGTGACCACCTACCAGGACGCCGGATTGACGGCCAGCACGCAGTATTATTACCGCGTTCGGGCCACCAATACCGGCGGTGACTCCGATTACAGCAACGAGGCCAATGCCACCACCCAGCCCCCGCCGCCGCCTCCGGCCGCACCCACCGGACTGGGCGCCACCGCCGTGTCGGGCAGCCAGATTAACCTGGCCTGGAGCGACAACGCCACCAACGAGTCTGGATTCAAGATCGAGCGCAAGACCGGTTCGGGCGGGACTTACATCCAGATCGCCACGGTAGGGACCGGTGTGACCGTTTACCAGGACACCGGATTGGCGGGCAGCACGCAGTATTACTACCGCGTCCGGGCCACTAACCTCAGCGGTGACTCCGCCTACAGCAACGAGGCCAATTCCTCCACATGGGACACCGTGGCGGCGCCCGTGTTTGGCACGCCTCCGGGAATTTATTCCGCCGAGCAGTCGGTGTACATCGGCACCGCCACCCCGGGGGCGTCAATTCGCTACACCACGGACGGTAGCACGCCCGCCCCCACCAATGGCACGCTCTACTCCGCCCCGGTCACCCTCAGTGTCAGTTGCACGCTCAAGGCAATTGCCTACAAGAGCGGCATGACTGACAGCAGCCTCACCAGCGGCACCTATACCATCGGCGAGCCGGGCTGGGATGGATTACTGCAGAACAACAACATTCCCTCTCGTGACGGGACGCTCTATACCAACTTGACCAACGCCGGCTACATCGTGTTGCTGTATGGCAACTGTCAGACCGTCCCCAACAGGCCGGCCTGGTGGAGCGGAGCGGCTACTTACACCCAGGTCAGTGGCACCCGGACTACGTACGATTGGAATGGGATGCGATGGAACGGGACCAATCGCGTTCCGTTATGCGGCGAGGGCGACCTGCGCGGCGGGGTTGCGAAGATCACCATCACCAACAACGTGGCGTCCCCCGTTATTAAAAAGATGGCGGTGATTTTTACTACTTGGGACAGCGCCGGCTCGACCAGCGTGCAACTGACCAGCATCAAAGTCGGCGCGGTGACAACCACCTTCAACCAGGCGCTGACCGCTAGCGCGGGCAAAGCGAGCGTGGGCAAGGTGCTGTTGCCGGTGCGCCCTTCGGAGGTGATCGAGATCACACTGACCTATCCCAGTGTGAACTGGTCGGGGATTTCCCTGGCCTTTGAAAACACTAATAGCAGCGGCACGGTGCCGGCCGCACCGAGTGGGCTCGCCGCCAGCGCGGCATCCGACAGCCAGATCAACCTGAGCTGGACCGACAACGCGACCAACGAGACCGGTTTCAAGATTGAGCGCAAGACCGGGGCGGGCGGAACCTACAGTCAGATCGCAACCGTCGGGGCCGGTGTCACGACCTGCCAGGACGCGGGTCTGGCGGCCAGCACGCAGTATTACTACCGTGTTCGAGCCAGCAATGGCGCGGGCGATTCGGCGTACAGCAACGAGGCCATTGCCACCACTCAGGCTCCGCCGCAGGTGGCGGCGCCGACCTTCAGCCCCGCTGCGGGCAGCTATGCCGGCCCGCAATCGGTGGTTATCGGCAGCACCACTGGCGGAGCCACGATTCGCTACACCACCGATGGCAGCGCCCCGAGCCAGTCCGCCGGGACGCTATACAGCGCGCCGGTACTGCTCAGTTGCAATACCACGCTCAAAGCGATCGCCTGCAAGAGCGGGATGACCGACAGCGCAGTTACCAGTGGCGGTTATGTCATGGCGCGGCCGGTGGTGCGGGCGTGTCTGACCACCAACGGATGGGTTGAGGTCACGACGACGGTGTGGCAGGGAGTGACGTGCGAATGGCTGGTGAGCAGCAATCTGGTGGACTGGGCCTCGGCCGGCACGAACACCGCCTCGGTCGCGGGCGAAGTGGTATGGCAGGAAGGCCCCACCAGCCATAGCGGGCCGCGTTTCTTCCGCGTTCGATATCGGTAGCCAAAGGCAAAGGATGAACAGTGAACACAAGCGATGGACAGCCCTCGGGCGGCAACGCCGTGGAACAACTCCGGGACGTGCCTCGCTGACGACGTACATCATCGCCGCTCGTGACAAGACACCAATGCCGAATGCCCGCCGCCGCCTCATGCAGCTCGACGTCACCCAACCATGAATACGCCCATTCCCATGCTCCAGCGAGTCGCCTTTTTGAACGGCGCGGTGGGTTTGCGTTTTGAGCTGAGGCAAATGAGGAGAGGTGTGCTGGCGGTGGGGTGTGCCGCCTTGCTTGCGGCCGGAAATATTGTCGTGGCCGCCGGGACGGTATTCTATGTCACGACCGCTGGCGACGACGCCAATCCGGGCACGGAAGAGAAGCCGTGGAAGACCGTTCAAAAGGCGGCGGACACGATGCAGCCGGGAGATACCGTGCTCATTCGGGAGGGGATTTACCGCGAGAACGTGCAGCCGTCGGTTGGGGGAAGCAATGAAGCGACGCGCATCACCTACAAGGCGTATCCCGGCGAGGTCCCCATCCTCAGCGGTTCCGAGCGGATCAGCAAATGGACGGCGGTTGAACACGATGTTTGGAAGGCGGTGGTGCCTGATTCCATATTCGGCGACTATAACCCGTACACGACCCGCATGGACGGCGAGTTCCTGAGCTTTGGCCAGGAGAATCACGTTGGAGCGGTGTATCTCGATGGAGAGGTGCTGACGGAGGCAGCGCGGTATGTCGATCTGCCTGCAGAACCGAAGACCTGGCTGGCCGTCCATCGCGGAACCAACACTACGATCTACGCCAATTTCGGCGGAGCCAATCCCAACGAACGCCTTGCCGAAATCCTCACTCGCGAGACCGTGTTCTTTCCGAAGGTGGATGGGCTGAAGTACCTCACCCTCGATGGAATCACCTTCAAACATGCCGCCACAGGCTGGGTGTTGTACCACGGTCTGCAGAAGGCCATTGTTGGCACGCGCGCGGGCTATGGCTGGATCATTCAGAACTGCCACGTGAGCGATGGCAAGACCTGCGGCATCAGCAGCGGACAGGGCAGCGAGCGCCGCCAGGGTCAGGCCGTGGGCAGTCACATCTTCCGCAACAACGTGGTCGAGCGCTGCGGCCAGGCGGGGTTCATCGGTGCCGGCGGTTACACGGCGAGCCTCATCGAGAACAACCTGATCCAGGACATCAACTACCAGCGACTGATCGGCGGGGCTGAGTCCGCCGGGATCAAGATGCACACGTCAATTGACGTGACGATCCGCAACAACATCATCCGGCGCGCCTACCTCGGGCGGGCGGCGGACTCCATAAAAGGCATCTGGCTGGACTGGGCCTGTCAGGGATTCCGGATCAGTGGCAACGTGATCTACGACGTGGAGGATGACGCGCTGAACTTGGAGGCGTGCCATGGCCCGGGGTTGCTCGACAACAACATCGTCATCGGCGCCCCGATCAGTTCCGGGTGCGAGCGCCTCACCGTGGCGCACAATCTGATTGTCGAAACCATCATCGGTTATCACAGCCACGAAAAGCGCTCCTCGCAGTATTTCCTTCCCCACACCACGCAACGGGCCGGCTCCGGTGTGTTCAAGCCTACCGGAGACCGATACTTCAACAACCTCTTCATTGGCCAGGCTCCCCGGAAGCGTTTCGAGGCGCCCGTCGATCCGACTGATTTCAAGGCCGGCCACAACGTTTACTACCTGGGAGCGGGGAAGACCCCATGGGATACGAACAGCCTTGAGGAACTGGCCTATGATCCCAAGTTCACCCGAACGGACACTCCCAACGGCGTCAGCTTCAGTTTGAAGCCCTCGAGCGCCCCGATTGACGTCAAGTGCCCGTTGATCACCCGGGATTTCATTGGCGTGTACTCGGAGGTGAACATGGGGATCGAAGACCACGAGGGCAAGCCCACCGCCGTGGATCAGGACATTCAGGGTAGCGTGCGCACGGGGGTGAATCCAGCCGGCCCCTTTGGGAGGCTCAAGCCGGGCATTGTGAATACGTTCGCGCTGACGGCTGGCCCGGCGAAGATGCCATTGGCGAGGCCGATCCCTGTTGCCTCGAATCGCGAGGCAACCCGCTTTGGCGGGCATCCGCTGGTCACTATTGCTCGGCTGGCCAAGTTCGATTCACTGGATGACGCAGCGTCCGTCCTGATGGCGTTGCCGGCCCGGGAATTCCGCTGGAAAGAGAGGGCGGTGGGGGAGGCGCGCTTCGCCCTGACCGCCGACAAGCTGGCGATCTTGATGCAGGTTCGCGATTCCCGCATGACGCCGGCCGCGACGGAATGGCCGGAAACCACCGTGGATGTGTTCGGTTCCGCGCTCAACTCGACCGTGGTGCGGCAGGTGGCTTTCCATTTGAAAGGTCCGGATGCGAAGCAGGGAAGACTCACACTGCATCAAGGCGGCCTGGAATTGCCTGCCCCGCAAATGCCCTGGCGCGTCCGCGCATTGCCTGAAGGCGGCTACGAGGTCACCAGCTTGATACCGCTCTCGCTGCTGCAAGTGCCCGAACAGGCGAGCGCATTCCTGTTGGAGTGCGCGGTGAATGCCTTGCTGGAGCCACAGGCAGCGGCCCAGTATTTGACCCTCTTTCACAGTGTGGGCGCCTTTAGGTATAATCGCCACTTTGCGTTGGTGATCGTCGAGTAAGCCCTTCGGGGGAATGGCGCTTACTTAGCGCATACAACTCACAACATAAATGAGTTACGTGCCGAGTCATTTGCAAAGTCCTGAAGCCCTTTTTGACGATGTCCCTATGTTCATTGATGCTCCCAAGATCGAGCAAACTTGGAAGAATGACGATTCCGATCCGTAAAACGCCAACTCAGGCAATAAATGCGCGGTAACCATGGGGAAATCCCCTAAGTAAGCGCCATTCGCCCTTCGGGGGAGGAACGGATATTTCTGTGACAGGACTCAAAGTCGTCGCCCTCGCGCTGGCCATCGGCCTTCACGATGTCTGGCATGCCTTGCGCCTGCACTCCGGCCTGCTTTCGGCGCGGCGCCACCTCGCCCCGTAAGAACGGCCTTCCCACCGTCACCCGAACGACCAGCGCTCCACACCCCTGGATCAGGGACTCCTTGTGTGCGACGAGGTAGCTCATCAATTCGACCGGCACCGCCTCGGCGAAGGCTTCTTCCGCTGGCGGGCTACGGTCGCGTGAGGCAGGCAGCACTCCAGACTCGTTCTCCACCTGCATCATAACCACCGTATGGCGTTCGCCGTCCACCTGCTTGATATGGCGCATCAAAGCGGCGAACGCCCGGGCGTCGGCTCGCACGGTTGCCTCGGAGATAGCGCTGAGCTGGGTGGTGTTCCTTCCGGGACGGTGCTGGCAGCGTGGAAACCGGATCCAGTTGGTCTTGACCCAGGCGGGTGCATAGGTTGCGTCGTAGTTCTTCCAGGTGCCAAACCAGATCAGGACCAGCTTGAGCTGGTGCTGTCGCGCCGATTCGATCAGGCCATCTGCAAGCGAGAAATCGAACTTGCCCTCCTCCGGTTCCACCAGTTCCCACGAGAGGCTGGCGATGACGGTGTTGAGATTCAAGGCGGCCAGCTTCGGCCAGATCGGCTTCAGGTAGTCTAGGCTCGATGAACTGGAGTTGTGCAACTCGCCGGACAACATGACGAGCGGTTGGCTGTCCACACTGAGTTGGGTGGCCGAGCCTTGCTTGCGCAACTGCGGCAGGCCTCGGGCCTCGGCGCCGGACACGCTTGCCGCCTTCACGGCCAAGGCGCACAGGGAAAGGCCAACGCACAGACGGCCGAATCGATGATGCTTTTTCGTACTTTTTGGCCCTTCATGTCTCGCGCTTACCGGGCGGCTACTTTCACCTCAATCGGGGAAGCCAGGCCTTGCGCAAATTCAACCACATACTTTTCCCACGCGGCACGGTTGGCAAACTGGCCGCTTTTGTCCCAGCCGAAGCCCGCCCAGTAGGTGATGGCGTTGTCCTCGCCGCATCGTGCCAGGACCAGGTAGTTCAACGAATCTTCCGTCTCCCGCTCCAGCAACCTGGGGTCCACCAGGACCGCGATACCTTGCATTCCAAGGTTCTCGATCATCGGCTCCCAGACTGTCAGTGTTCCGCGCTTTGCGTTGAAGGTCTTCGCCGCGCCCGGAGTCTTCCGGATGCCAATGCCGCTCGCCAACGGGCCGGGTGCTCCCGGTCGGTAAAGACTCTGGAAGCGGCTCAGGTTGCTCCCAGCGTCGAGGGTGATGCGTTTGACTTCGCTCACCTTCCTGCCGTTCACGTCGAACGCCTCGTATTCGAGTGCGAACATCACGCGGATCGGGCCGTTGGCCAGTGTGCGCGAATTCACAAAATTCTTCGACGTCCAGAGCTTGCCCCCGGCCCACAGCCCGTTGCCGCCGCAACCGCGGGTCACGCCGGCGGCGTACTTATCCGCGCCCTCGCCTGTGTCGTCGTGGTATTGGTCAGCCATATACCAGTCGTTGATGACCATGCGGGTTGTCCGTTTGGACCAGATGTCAATGCTGCTGCTGGTGAGTGGCTCGCCGATCCACGTCTCCAGCGCCTTGCCGTAGGTGCGATGCGCAATGCGGTCGTTCTCCCACGCGAAGTCGTCGAACCGCTCGCGCACAAAACGGCCAAAGGCCTTGAACTGTTCCCGGGTGAAGACCTGCTTCGGGCCGACACTCACCGTGAAGGTGTTCGTTTCGCGGGGCGCGAAGTCAGATTGGAAGATGACGATGTCTGGCTGATGCAGCGCGTCGTAGTCGGTGTCCACCGCCTGGCAGAGGAGTTCCTGGTCGGCCACATCCCTGACGTGGACGGTATTCAGATCTTTCACGCCGAGCGACTCGATTTGTTTGGCGGACAATTCGATGGTTTGGCCAGGGCGCGGGAGGGGCAGTTTGTTGACGGCGGTGACGGTGAGGTTGGCTGCCGGTGCCAATCCTGATAGCAGGACGAGCGAGGCGACGCTCAGAGTGTGGGTGATTGTTTTCGTAGTAAGTCCCTCTCTCTATTTCCCTTCCCGTAGCAAGGCCGTGGCGCACCAGATTACCGGGGCCTGCCCATGCAGGTTTCCGGTGTGGCGTTGGCGGTCCAGGTAGTATTGGCGGTCGTTCTTCGTGCCGGTTCCTTCGCACACGTCTCGGATATCGCCATTCGGCTGGAGGTAGGTGATCAATGCCAGCCAGGCTTTTCGCGACGCGGGGCCATAGGTCTGCGCATCCAGCCAGCCGTTCTTCACGCCGGTAATCATCGCGAAGGCAAACATCCCGGTGCAGGAAGTTTCAGGCCAAGCCTCGGGATCGTCAATCAACTGCCGCCACATGCCATCGCTGCGCTGGTATTTGAGCAGCGATGACATCATCACCCGGTAACCTTCAAGAATGCGCGGCCGATCCGGGTTGTCCTCGGGCACCGCGCGCAGCAACTCGGTCATCCCCGCGGCCATCCACCCGTTTCCCCGACCCCAGAAGAACGGCGCATCAGGCGCGTGAAAGAACAGTCCATTCGTCTTCTGGAGTTTCTCCAAATAAACCACCATCTCTTTGGCCGCGCGGTCGATGTAGGCGCGCTGCCCCGTCGCCCGGTACGCTTGCGCCTGCACCATGGTGATCATGAACATGTCGTCGATCCAGAACCGGGTCTGCCAACTGAGCCCGCGGGCCAGGAACGCCCGTGCTTCCTCGGTGTCGTACTTCCCTTCCGGCCTCGTCCACTGCTTGTCAGCGAAATCCTTGCCCACCGTTAAATACCGCGCGTCCTTCGTTTGCAGGTAGAGTTCCAGGGGGAGCGCCCCAAAGACGGTATAATCGACGTGCACGGGGAGGGGGATCAGCCGCGCATCGGGTCCGAACAGCGGCTCGTACCGCTGGGCCAGGCGGGCGGTCAATTTCGCGTTTCCGGTCTCCTGCGCGAAAGCCAGGCACCCATACCAGGTGCAAACGTCGGGGTAAGTGACTTCGGTCGGATTGCCCATGCGACCGTACTCGCTATGGGGTTGTGCCAGGAAACGTTCGGCGACCCGGTTTCCAATCTCTCGGGGTGAAGTGCCTTTGGGCCAGTGGGCAAACACATCACCCGTCGCATCGTCTCGCATGCCGGCACATCCTGCCAGGGCCAGCAACGGCAATAACAAGAAGCATTGTTTCATTGGGGTTCCTTTGTTGTTGGTTCTATCGGACTGACGCCGGCGATCATGGGCCCGTTCCCACTGCCGGTTTGAGATTAAGGTGAAAAACACGGGTATCGGGACCGGACGGCGCCGTCCACTCGATGGTCGTGGTGTTAGTGGCGAAGGGCCGGTCAGTGACGACATCATACACCTCGCTGCGGCCTGGCAACTGAATAACACGCGGTCCCGCCTTGAGCGTGTGCAACGCCACGACCGATCGGTCCGCAACCAGCACGTCGTTGGATTCGCACCAGACCTGGGCGCCCGCCCAGTGGGCGAGGCCTCGCCAGAAGTCGGCGGGCAAGCCATGCGCGATGGTGAAAACCGATGCCCAGTCGCCGGGACCGCGGCCAAGCCCGGCGCCGCGCCCGAACTCCTTGGCCGCCAGACCGGCGCGCGCGAGGCCGCGCTGCAGCCAGGCTTCGCCCAACCGCTGACCATCGAGCGGCACGAGCACCGGGCCGTAAGCCAGTGCGCCGCCATAGACGGTGCCGGAATCAACCTTGGTGGTGGCGGGATGGGTAAAATCGGAGAAGAGCACTCGCCGCGGTTGGTTGACGGGAAGCAACTCCATGCGGAAACCGGTCAGGGCCTGGGCCGAAACCGCCGAAGCCGCCTTGCCATCGCTGATGCCGGAGGCCGGTCCCCACACCGCGACGCGCCCATCGCGCATCACGACGCGTTCCAGCAGCGCGCGCTTGCGCGCATCGCAGCGGAAAAGGTTCGGGAACCAGAACACGCGGTGATTGGGGAAATTGGGGAGGGCCAGGTCGTCGAGTAAGTAAATGCGGTGCGGCACGCCGCAGCGGGCCAGGCCTTGTCGCACCTCCCACAGCACAGCTTCATTGAGGTAGTTGCCACGCGGGTCGCCGTCGAGGGCGGCGCTGTCATCAATGATCACGGCGATGCCCGGTTCGTCTGCGTGCTCCCATTCGAGCGACTGGCGGATGGCGCGGACCTGCGGCGCGATCACGTCGCGGTGCATTGCCGGGTCGGCGAACCAGCCTTCGTAAACATCCATCCAGTAGGGGTGGGAGCCGCGCGTCCAGGCGCTGGCGAGGTTACGCCAGGTGATGGCCTTGAATTCGGCGAGGTCCCGGGCCGGGAAAATGGCATCCGTCCCAGTCCAAGTGCGCGTGTCCATCTCGGAGAGGGAAAGGCGGCCGCGCAGGACGCAGGAGTCGGTGGCGCCTTCATTCTCGTAAACCCCGCCAATGCCGCGCGCTTGGTAGTCGTGCGGGGTGATGAGCCCGTCGAAGCCCGGGGCGTCCAAGAGCGGCGCGACAGAAATGTGGCCCGAGCCGGCCAGAATATCCGGGAAGCCGAGCGGCCAGGACTTCGCCGGATCGAAGAAGCCGAGATTCGACCAGCCCTGCATCCATTGTTTCAGGCAGTCATAGACCAGCACGCGTTTGCGTCCACGGCAGGCCGTGCGGGTGTCGGCGGCCAGGCGGCGCAGGCGGGCGTGGTAGAGATCGCGGGTCAATTCCAGGTAGTCGCACACCGCGGGGGAGGCGGGCCAAAACGGCCGCTTTTCCAGCTCTCCAACTGTGCCGCGATTGGCGTCACGCGGGGTGTCATAGGTATCAAAGGTGGCCTCTGGCGCGCCGTGGGCCGCGCGCAAGGCCTCGACTGTGCCGTATTTTCCGCGCAGGAATGCCCGCCATTTTGCCAGCATTACCGGGCTGTGGTCGAACATCCAGCCGTCAATCAACGGCTGGTGCGACCCTTCGACACGATCGCCGTTCCAATAACCGACGATGCGGTGCGCCCAAGGCCGGTTCTCGCACCAGCTAATCCACGCTTGAGTGACGCGGCCCCGCATTTCCGTGTAAAGGTCGCTCGCGAGGGACGGGGTCTGCTGGATCACGCCGAGGTCATTCACGAAAAGCTCGGCGGGGTGGAGCCGCCGCCAGCTCAGTGGCTCCTCGGGAGAGCTGCGAAGCAGGAACCAGGACTCAGGACTGCCGCCGAGGATGTGAGCGACATCCGCATCGAAGTTGGACGACGGCGGCAGCAGTGGGTCCCCGGTGATTTCGTCGCCGCGCCAGAAGAGCGGTGGCGTCCATTGCTGTTCAGCCTCCGGCGGCAAAATGCCGGTGGGTGGCGTAAGCAGGTAGAGATCGAGTTGGTGGGGGAAGAAGCGGGCGCTCTGCTCATGAAAGATAGCGGCGCGACGCCCCGGCACCGGGCTGTAAGCCGCCAGCGCCATCGGCTGGCCGTTGACGAAGATGACGGGACGGCCGTGGTAAACGCGAACTTCCGCCTCGGCCATCGGCGGTGTCGGTTTGGCGTTCCGCGCTTCAGCTCCCAGCAGCGAGCCAGCCTGCGGCAGCAGGCCGGCGATGAGAGCGGCGAGAACCCGGCGGACGGTCATGGTGTTAGCGGCTTCGTTGTGGATGGCGCTGGTGCCGCCTCCACGCAAGGGCGCGGCGGGACAGACTCGACTTTGATGGCGCGCTCGGCTGGCTTGAGCCCAATTGCCTTGGCGCGCAGGGTCAAGTCGCCGGAGCCGCCCGGCAGCGATTGAAGAATGACTTGCGCCAACCCGTTGAACAGGCTGCGCCGATCGCCTTTCTCCGGCTCGTGAGAATTCGGATCGCCATTGCCCAAGCCGATGATCGCGCCCGGTCCGGCCAGTTCAAATTCCACCATCAGGTTTGCCGTGGGCACGGGGCGGCCCTGGGCGTCCACCGCCTGCACTGTGACAGGTTGCGCGTCCCAGCCATCGCCAGTGAGCGCGGGCCGGTCAGGCAGCAGTTCCAGCGCCACCGGCTCTCCCGCAGTCTCCACGACGCAACGAGACACTTCCTTGCCACCCTTCTTGCCGACGGCTTCGAGACGGCCCGCCGCGTAGGGGACTTCCCAGGTGACGAAATCGAATTGGTCCACCGGCTTCTCTCCGAGCGGCTGGCCGTTGAGTGAAAGCGCCACGGTCTCGGCGTTGGCAATGGCCATCACCTTGACCGGCTTGCCTTCCTGCCCTGCCCAGTTCCAATGCGGGATGAGCTGAAGCACCGGCTTGGCTTCGAGCCAATGCGCCTGGTGCATGTAGAAGGCCGCTTTCGGGAAGCCGCACAAATCCAGGCAGCCGAAGAATGAACTGGCGCTCGGCCACGGTAGCGGCGTCGGCTCGCCGCGATAATCAAAGCCCGTCCAAATAAATCCGCCCGCCAGGAACGGGCGTGTCGCGATGGCTTTCCACGCCTCGCGATGTGTCGCGCCCCAACCCGCGGGCTGGTCATCGTATGAGCCGATCAGGTTGCGCTTCTTGTCGGTCACGTATTCGCCGCGGATCATGAAGGCCGAGGTGTCCTCGGAACTGGTCATCGGCAGCTTGGGGTTTTCTTTGTGAAAACGGTCATAGTTCTTGGTGTTGTAGTTGAAACCGACGACGTCCACCGCCTGGGCCACGTTGACTGGTGTGAAATAGCCGTCGTTCATGGCCGCCGTCACCGGCCGAGTCGTGTCCAACCGCTTGACCGTTGCGCTCATGCGGCGCACCATTTCATAGCCCTGCTCCGTGCCCTGCATCGGCTCCTCGTTGAAGACGGACCACAGGATGACGCTCGGGTGATTGCGGTCGCGGCGCACCAGCCATTCGAGCTGACGCTGGTACTCCGGAGCGGAATTGAAGTCGCGGTTCTCGTCCATCACCAGCATCCCAAGCCGGTCGCAGGCGTCCAGAAACTCGGCCGCCGGCGGATTGTGCGAGCAGCGATAGGCGTTGGCGCCCATCTCCTTGAGCTTGCGCAACCGGAATTCCCAAAGCGAATCCGGCACCGCCACTCCGACCCCTGCGTGGTCTTGGTGATTGCAGACGCCCTTGAGTTTCAATGGTTGATCGTTCAGGAAGAACCCCTTGTCCGCATCGAAACGAATCGTGCGAAACCCGCAAGGCGTGATGACCGCATCGCCGGACTTGCCGTCCCGCTTCACCACCGTGCGGACGGTATAGAGCACCGGCGCATCTACTGACCACAGCTTCGGCGCCGTGATGCGGAGGGAAGTCTTGGCGATTGTATCCTGGAATGGCTCGACGGTTGCGCGCACCGATGAGCGGGCGACTTGCTTCCCGACGGGATCGAGCAGGCTGACCTCCACTTCCACCGGAACCGCCGCCCGAGCACAACTGTTCAGCGTAACCTCCACCGGCAGGTTCCAGCGGCCATTCGCCTGGCGCACAGGATTGGCCCAGACTCCATCGGTGGCGATATGTACAGGGTCGCGTTTCACCAGCCACGTGTGCCGGTAAATGCCCGCCCCCTCATACCACCAGCCTTCCATCGGGTTGGCATCCACACGCACGGCGATGGTGTTTACGTTAGTGCCGTATTTGGCGAACGGCGTGATGTCGATATAGAAGGACGTATAGCCGCACCAATTACGGTGGGCGAGAATCCCGTTCACCCACACCGTGCAATGTGTGGCGACGCCGTCGAATTGCAGCTCAAGATGCCGCCCATGGTCGGCGTCTGGCAATTTGAAATGGCGGCGATACCAGGCAACGCCGCGCGGCCGGTAGCCTTGCGCAAGGTTCTCCTGCGGATCAAACGGCCCTTCCACCGCCCAATCGTGCGGCAGGTTGACCGCGCGCCATCCGCTGTCGGCGAAGTCCGGCGCCGCCGCGCCCCAGGCTTTGCCAGCTTTGGCGCTGTCGTAGGAATCCTGCTGTCCCTTGATGACCGGGAACGGGATGTCACCCAGCTTGAAGAGCCAGCCGGAGTCGAGCGAGAGCCGTTCGCGTGTCGATTGCGCGGCGAACGCCGGCGCATTCGCCAGCATAAATACGAGTGCGCCTAGCAGCAGGCTTTTGGGCAATCGCGGTTTCGATCTTGTTGGTCGTTTCATGGTAGCCAAGGAACGCGCCTCGCGTTGCGAAAGCGTTAATCTCGATCCTGCCCGTCCACTTTACGCTGAACGGCACGGCTAGAGTATCCTGAGGTTGATTTTCTCGGCTACACCTTTTGCGCCAAATTGCGAACCGATTGCGCCAGCGGGCGGGTGACCGCTGGCAGCGGTCTGAGTCCACACAGAAGCCAGTCGCGAGGGCCGTGGTGTGACCATTTTCCTCTTGGGCGGCTGGCTGCGCGAAATCCAGCCGCCGGACGGATTGTCAAAGGCGGGTGGTGGAGTGTGATGGACGTGGTATGGCTGTGGTAACCGACGCCGACAGTCAACGGCTTGGTCAAGCTGCCGGTGGGGTCGGCACCGCCTCCCAGCGATTCAACCGGGCAGGTTCCTCCAGCACATCCAGGATGCTCTGCGCGCAATAGACGCGCCCGCGCTGGGCCTCGCCTTGCTGCTTCAACACCCCATTTGCTCCAGCCGCTGGATGGCGCGCTGCGCCGTGGTGAAAGCGAGGTCCAGCTTTTCCGCCACACCAGTCACCGTCACGAACGGATTGTTCGCCAACAGCGCCAGCAGCCTCAGAGGCGCGTCCGTCTTGCCACTCACGGCCTTGATGCGCCACTCGTCCAACAGCGCCACGATCCGCGCCGACCGTCCGATGGCATCTTCCGACATCACGCTCACGCCGTTCAGGAAATACTGGAGCCACTCGCTCCACTCCCCGCGCTGGCTTACACCGAGGAGCAATTCGTAGTAATCTCGGCGCGACGCCTCGAAGAACGCGGAAAGGTAGAGCAGCGGCGCGGGCAAAATTTTTCGCTCAATGAGAAACAACGTCACGAGCAGCCGTCCCATGCGGCCATTCCCATCAAGGAAGGGATGAATCGCCTCGAACTGGTAGTGCATCAGCGCAGCAACCATCAGTGGCGGCAAGTCCGATTCGTGGAGGAATCGTTCCCAAGCGGCGATGGCATTCTCCAATTCCTCTGGTGGTGGTGGCACAAAGCGCGCCGTCGCGGGTGTTGAACCCGGCCGCCCGATCCAGTTCTGGATGGTGCGAAACTTCCCCGGCGCTGCCTGCCCT